>JASHON010000093.1 GCA_030041095.1 Terriglobia bacterium | reverse complement strand
TAGACCCCGGTCACTCGCGGCAGGCATCGGGCGTAAAATTGGGCCGCGCCTCCGATGGCATGCAAATACACTGCACCGAATTTCTGGAGCGCCTCCAGCGTATTCTTGCCCATACCTCCTTTGCCCATAACCGCACGTAAGCCGTACCGCGCGATAATCTCAGCTTCGTAGGGCTCTTCGCGGATGCTTGTGGTGGGTCCGGCCGCCAGCACGCGCCAGCTTACGCCAGGCGGCGTTCCTTCCTTCATCATCACCGGCCCGCAATGGTAGAGAATGGCGCCGTGCAAGTCACAAGGCGATTCGTGATGCAGCAAGTATTGGTGCAGCGCATCGCGGCCGGTTACCATGGGGCCGTTGATGAGCACGAAATCGCCGACGCGAAGCGCGCGGACAACCTCCTCAGTGAGCGGTGCCTGGAGGTGCACTTCTCGGCCAGTCCGTTTGAAGCCTGGAGCCGCGGCCATCAGGCACTCCACGGGCCGCGCGGGATCGCGATAAAGCCATTCGAGAATAGCACCGCTTCGAGCGTCCAGCCGAATACCGAGTCTCCGGAAGGCCCAGCAATCGTAGGCCACAGAAACGAAAAAGCAGGCTGGAAGCCGATTGGCAACCGTGATCTTGCAGCCAATCAACGACGCCTGTCCTCCAAAGCCCATCGTACCCACGCCCAGATGGTTGGCTTGCTCCATGATTTCTGCTTCGAGCCTGGCAAGCGTGGGATCGGGGTTCACGTCATCGAGTGTCCGAAAGAGCTGTTGCTTGGCAAGCGCATACCCATGCGCTCGGTCGCTGCCAATGCAGACGCCGAGAGCCCCCGGAGCGCATCCCAGTCCCTGAGCGTGCCAGACGGAGTGAAGGATGCATTTGCGGACGCCTTCCAGATTCCGGTCTGCGCGGCCCAGGTGGTCAAGCGCGCAGGGCAGGGAATACTGGACGTTCATGTTTTCGCATCCACCGCCCTTCAGGATCAGCCGCGCTTCAACGTCATTACGCTCCCATTGCTCGAAATGAAAAACGGGCGTTTCCGTGCCCAGATTGTCTCCGCTGTTTTTGCCGGTGAGAGAATCGACGGAATTAGGCCGCAGTTTTCCGCGCCGCGTCGCCTCCACGACGGCTTCGCGCATGCGCTGCTTCATCTCAATCTGGTTCACGCCCACGGGCGTCTTAATCTCGAACGTGATGAATCCTGTGTCCTGACAGATGGCGCCTTCCTGCTCTGCAGCCAGATCGATGTTCTCACCGATGATGTTGAGAGCCAGGCCGGCTTTGGAGGAAGCATCTTCGCGCTTCAGCGCGGAAGCCATTGCCTGGCGAACGTCGGGAGGAAGATTCGTGGACGTTTGAACGATGAGTTCCAGGATGCTGTCTTTTAGAAATTCCATTCCTTACCAGAATATCCTCATGATTTGCCTCTTGCCACCGTTTGCCCAGTCCCCACCTTAACTCCCGCTCCCGGATTTTCAGCCTTTGATGACACCGACGGGCTTCAACCGCGCCACCCGCGTGGAAATGCCGGCTTGGTGCACCACATTTACCACCGCGTCCACGTCTTTGTATGCTTCCGGAATCTCTTCCAGAATGCCGTCACGGCTCTGAGCGCGGACGATGATGCCCCGCTCTTCCAGCCGCTGCTGTGCGTTTTGAGCCCAGGCGGATTTCTTCGCTGCGGTGCGGCTCATCATGCGGCCGGCGCCGTGGCACGTAGCGCCGAAAGTTTCCTCCATCGCCCGCTGCGTGCCCAGCAGTACGTAGGATGCTGTTCCCATCGAGCCGGGAATCAGCACCGGCTGCCCGATGGATTGATAAGGCTCAGGAACCTCCGGCGCATGGGCCGGGAAGGCCCGCGTGGCGCCCTTGCGGTGCACCATGAGCGCCTTTGCCTGGCCTTTTACGGTGTACCGCTCGATTTTGGCGATGTTATGGCACACGTCGTAGACGGCGCGCAGCTCCGTGTCCTTGTCGAAAATGCGGCGGAAGGCCTGGCGCGTGAAGTGAGTGATGCCCTGACGGTTGGCCCAGGCAAAATTCGCCGAGGCGCGCATCGCCGCGAGATAATGCTGCCCGGGCTCGGAATGCACCGGAACGGAGGCAAGCTGGCGATCCGGTAAGTTGAATGGATAGCGGTCTCTCGTTTCATCCATTTCGCGCAGATAGTCCGTGCAAACCTGGTGCCCGAGGCCGCGCGAACCGCAATGAATGAGCACCACCACCTGATTCCGATGAAGGCCCATGGTTTCCGCCGCGCCAGGATCGCTGATCTCCTCCACAAACTGGACTTCGAGAAAGTGATTTCCCGAGCCCAACGTTCCGAGCTGCGGCAATCCGCGCTCTTTTGCCCGGTCACTCACTCGGTCCGGGTCGGCGCCATCGATGGCGCCTCCTTCTTCGCAGCGGACAAGGTCATCGGCCGTTCCGTATCCTTTTTCAACCATCCATGCAGCGCCTTCCGCGAGCACGCGGTCAAGATCGCGGAACGATAATCGGATTTCGCCCTTGCTGCCTGCGCCGGTTGGCACGTCGCGAAACAATTGGTTCACCAAGTCTCGAAGGCGCGGGCGAACGGCGTCAAGCGTGAGCGAGCTGGCGAGCAGACGGACACCGCAATTAATGTCAAACCCAACGCCGCCCGGAGAAATCACTCCGCCTTCGGCTGGATCTGTGGCTGCAACGCCGCCGATAGGAAATCCATAGCCCTGGTGGATATCGGGCATTGCCAGCGACCGTCCCACAATTCCTGGCAGCATTGCTACATTCGCCGCCTGTTCCAGGGACTCGTCCTTGACGATATCGCGCAGCATTTTTTCGTCCGTATAAATCAGCGCGCCCGTCAGCATTCCAGGTTTCGTCCCTTCCGGAATCAGCCAGCGATAATCGTCAATTTTTTCTATTTGGTCGAGGGAGAACACAGGTCCATTATTACACCGGATGAGCGCGGCTCTACGTCAACAGTTTCTCGCAAAGCCGCCAAGACGCGAAAGAGCGCAATCCCGGACTCCTCCGCTTTCTTTGCGAGGCTTGGCGCCCTCGCGGCTTAGCGTGAGGCTGTTTGCCTGTTGGCCAACGGCTCCGCTCGCTTGGGGCTGGAGGCTCGACATTCTTCCAGCCCGGGGACGTGGCAACTCCGCGTAGGCCGTTGAAGCTGCGAAACGTCAACAGTTTCTCGCAAAGCCGCCAAGACGCGAAAGAGCGCAATCCCAGGCTCCTTTGCTTTCTTTGCGAGGCTTGGCGCCTTCGCGGCTTTACGTGAGGGTGTTTGCCTGTTGGCCAAGGGCTCCCCTCGCTTGGGGCTGGAGGCTCGACATTCTTCCAGCCCGGGGACCGTGGCAACTCCGCGTAGGCTGTTGAAGCTGCGAAACGTCAACAGTTTCTCGCAAAGCCGCCAAGACGCGAAAGAGCGCAATCCCGGACTCCTCCGCTTTCTTTGCGAGGCTTGGCGCCCTCGCGGCTTTGGGTGAGGCTGTTTGCCTGTTGGCCAACGGCTCCCCTCGCTTGTTTACCGGCAAGGAGATGCGGAAGCATCTTCTTTGGACGTTCCGCCCAGGGCGAGAGCTTCTGCGGCTGGGATGCGCATTTCCATGCCGAACACGCGGCCAAAATGCGTAACCGTGCGCGCCGCAGCTTCCTGCAAGGTGACGGTGTGGCCCAGCAGCTTTTCGAGCGATGTCACGCCTTTGTTTGTAATGCCACAGGGCACGATGGATTGAAAGTAGCTCAAGTCTGTATTCACGTTAAACGCGAATCCATGCGAAGTGACCCAGCGAGAAATGTGAACGCCCATGGCCACCAGTTTTGCTTCTCCCACCCAGACGCCGGTCAAGGAAGGAATCCGGCGCGCTTCGATTCCGAAATCCGAGGCCACGCCGAGGAACACTTCTTCAAGCGACCGCATGTACCACGCCACATCCCGGCGATGCTGGGTGAGATCGAAGATGGGATAGCCTACAAGTTGACCCGGACCGTGGTAGGTGATATCTCCGCCGCGGTCGGTTTCAAACAGGCTTGCGCCCAGCGCCTGGAGGCGATTGGCAGAAATCAGCAGGTGCTCCCGCCGGGCGTTGCGGCCGAGCGTATACACGTGCGGATGTTCGAGCAGGAGCAGCGTATCCGGTATGGTTTTCGCTTTGCGCTCGAGCACCCTCTCGCGCTGAATCTCCAGCCCGCGCGCGTAATCCACCGTTCCGAGTTGCTCGACCTGACATCGCATGAGCGCGCATCAAACCAATTTTGCCAACATTTTACCTCATGCGCCAAGCGCATGAGGTTAAATGATAAGAGGGTGTCGATCATTTGGCCTGATTTGCGGTGAAGCGGCCGCCCGGCAGGGTAGGGCTGTAACCGTTTGCAAATCCGTTACGTCAGCGAATAATGAGCGTGACGTTCGAGAGACGGAAGATTCCATGATTGCCCATTGGCAGCCCCGCGTTCCTGAAAACGCGAAAGTACCGCCCGTGCTGTGCGCGCTCTTGTTCCTTGCGCTCGCGGGTTCCGCAGCCTTTGGCCAAGCCGGCGGCGGAGCGGTTCTGAGGGGACGCGTAACGGGGCCGGGCGGAGTCGCTGTGCCGGGCGCCCGCGTCTTTCTCATCAATCCTGCTACCCGCGAACGAAAAGAAACCTGGACGGACGCGGCTGGCAACTATGAATTTATCAACGTTTCTCCTGGCTCCTATCGGCTCTTTTTTATCCTCGTTGGCTTCCGGCCGACCATGGCCGGGCTGGTGAGCGTCAAGGCAGGAAGCGCTTCGGTTGAAAATGCCGTTCTTGCCTTGCGTAAGCCTGGAGAAAGCGGACCGATGGGCGGCAGGGGCCGGTTTGGCGCCGCTGGTTCCGGGCAGCAACCGGCCGCCCGGCGCGGCGCCGGTGCGAACGTCCCGGAACAGGGCGGAGGTGAAGGCGCAAACGACCTGGAGAATATGCTCAATGAAACCGGCGCCACGGGCACATCCGGGCTTCGCTTTTCGACGGAAGGGGAAGGGGAAGAAGGCACGAACGGCACGGCGAATGGAGCTGGGCAAACGGGCGGAACGTCAGGGCTTGAGGCATCGGCGAGCGCGTCTAATTCGTTTGTGCTCACGGGCAATACGGTGAATGCAACCGCGCCACTGCAGCGGGGCCGTCCCGGATTCTTCTTCACGAGACGGTTTATGGGTGGTGGGGGCGGGCCGGCGCCCGGCGCTCCAGGCTTCGGCTCAAGCGAGCGATACCAGGGCATGATGTTCTTCTTCGGTGGCATGCATCGCCCGCGCGTCAACCAAATTCATGGCGCCATGTTTGAGAACTATTCGAATTCCGCTTTTGACGCTCGCCCCTATCCGCTGAATGCGCAGTCCCTCCCGCAAATTCCTTATTACAACCAGCAGTTGGGAATAACTTTGGGCGGACCGCTGACCATTCCGAAGATTTATAACGGCGGAGCCAAAACCAGCTTCTTTGTGCATTACAACACCACCTTTGCCCGCAGCCCTTACAGTATTTTCGATTCCGTGCCTACTCTGGCGGAGCGCAATGGCGATTTCGCGGACACGACGCTTTCCTCCGGCGCCGTTCCGGCCATTTATGAGCCCGCGGCCGGCGCGCTGGGTCCCAGAACGCCGTTTCCCGGGAATCAAATTCCCTCCAACATGATCACTCCGGCCTCAAAGGCGCTGCTCTCTTATATTCCGTTGCCCAATTTGGCCGGCGAGTCGCAAAACCTTCAGCTTCAGGGACAATTTCCAACGCGCAGCGAAATGGTGATGGGGCGGGTGGGGCGCGAGATTTCCGCCAAGGACAACCTGGCCGTCTTTTATTTCTACAATTCGTCGAGCACCGAGTGCATCACCGGCGCATGCTCGTCAGGAGGCTCTGGACCCGGGGGGGGCATGATGGGCGGCGGAGGATCGCAAAGCGCCGGCAACGCCGGCTTCCCGGGAATCACGCAAACGAGCACCAGCCGCAATCAAAATGTGAACGCGGTAGAAACGCATACGTTCAGCCCAAAGACGGTGAACATGCTCTCCGCGAATTTCAACCGGAGCCGCACTTACCTGGTGAATCCGTTCGCCTTCAGCCAGGATATTGCAGGCGAGCTTGGGATTACGGGTGTTTCCACCGCGCCGATGGATTGGGGCTTGCCGAGCATCGACTTTACGAATTTCACCGGCCTCGCTGACGCCACTCCTTCGCTCACGCGCGGTCAGACGGTTCATCTCTCGGATTACGTCATCGTCAACCGCGGGAAGCATTTCTTCCATCTCGGCGGCGATTTCGCGCGGCTGCAACTGAATTCGCTCACCGATGAGAATGCCGAAGGAACGTTCGACTTCACCGGTTACGCCACCAGTAACTTTACGGCGGAGGGAACACCGGTGGCGGGCACCGGATACGATTTTGCTGACTTTCTGCTCGGTCTTCCGCAAACCACATCAGACCGGTACGGAGTGAGCGCGAATTACTTGCGGGCTTCTACCTACGACCTTTTTGCCAACGACGACTGGCGGATTCTGAACCATCTGACGCTGGACTTGGGCGGGCGCTGGGAATACGACGCGCCGTTCACGGAGAAGTACGGCCATCTGTCGGACCTCTCGGTGGCTCCGGGCTACTCGTCGGTCAGCGTGGTGACGGGGCAAAATCCGGACGGCCTGCCGCCCTCGCTCGTGCGCGGCCACGCGGATAATGTTGCGCCTCGCTTCGGCCTCGCTTATCGGCCCTGGATTTCTCACAGCCTCGTGGTCCGCGCGGGCTACGGCATATTTTACGATGAGTCCATCTATCGCCAGATCGTGGACAACATGATCAACGAGCCGCCGTTTTCCATTGCCAACACGCTGGTGACCAGCCCATCGCAAGCGCTCACGCTCCAGGATGGCTTTCCGGTTTCCGGCCCGAACGTGCTGCACAATACATACGCCGTCGATCCAAACTTCAAGACGCCGTACGCGCAAACCTGGGACCTGGCGCTCGAGCAAAACCTGGGCCGTAGCTTCGTGCTTTCCACCACCTATATTGGCACGCGGGGCAGTTTCCTGAATTTGCTGCTCGCTCCTCTTACGGGTCCGGAGGGCACGACGCTGAGTTCCGAGGTGCAGCCGTTCGAATACGATACCTACGGCGGCGAGTCGCTTTATAACGGTTTGCGGATCGGCCTGCGCCATTTTCAACGCCATGGTTTCATGTTCTTCGTCGATTACACGTATTCGAAAGCGGAAGACGATGCGGCCAGCGTGGGCGGCAGCGGAAATTCGGTGGTTCAAAATCCGAACAATGTATTTGCCGAGTGGGCCTTGTCATCGTTCAATCCCACGCAGAGCTTGCGCTTCTTCACGCGCTACCCGCTTCCTTTCGGAGATCAGCAGCATTTCCTGAGCCAGGGCGGAAAGCTGGCGCGAATCTTCGGCAACTGGGCGTTGAGCGATAACACGGCTTACAGCTCAGGAACGCCGGTGACCGCCATGCTCGAAGGCAACCTCAGCAACAACGTTTCAGGCTCGGCGCCCTTCAACAATCTTCGTCCGGATGCGGTGGGCGAGCCGCTTCCTGCGGGATTCGACCGGACGACGCTCAGGTATTTCAATACGGCGGCGTTTGCGCTGCCGCCGGATGGCGTTTACGGCAACGCCGGAAGGGATACGATTCCCGGTCCGCCGTCGCTGAATTTCAATCTTGCGATCGATCGCAACATTATTTTCTCGCGCGAGCGCGGCCTGAGCGCCGATTTCCGGCTTGCCACGACGAACACGTTCAACATTGTGAACTTCAACGACCTCTCTACGGTGGTCAATTCCGAGACGTTTGGACGGGTGCTTGGCGTGGGTTCGATGCGCAGCGTTACGCTCTCGGTGCGGCTGAGGTTTTAACGACTCGATGCGAGCCAGTGATGAAAAGCAGGCGAGGACTCCAGTATGGCGAAGCAGCTAACTCAACATCATCGTCTTGAAAGCACGTCGCGCGTCCGCGTGGTGGAGCTCTGGTGCGCGGTCGCGCTGGCCCTTGCCAGCTTGCCTGGCTCAGTGTCACCTGCAGCGGCGCAGACGGGCGCAGGGTCATCTTCCCGCCATGCCACGCAGACTCCTCAAACCGGTTATCAGAATCTTGCCAGGCAGTCCAGTTTCACCATCAAAGTGCAGCGGAACGAAGTGCTCGTTGACGTTCGCGTTTACGATAAGAAGGGAAATCCGGTCACGGACCTCAAGCAGAGCGACTTTCAGGTTTACGAGGACGGCACGCTCCAGAAAATCAATTCATTCAATCTGGAAAACGTCCAGGAGCTGCTGCAGGCGGCCGAGAGGAACGGCAAGGTTCCGATCATCAATCTCGCCAAACTGCCTCGCACCACGCCTCAATCCACGCTGAAGCAAATGGTACAGAACCATCGCCTGACCGTGCTTTTCTTCGATCTCTCGTCCCTGCAGATTGACGACCTGATGCGATCGTTAAAATCCGCGCAGAATTTCATCGAGCATCAGATGACGCCTGCGGACCTGGTGGCCGTCGTCACCTACTCGAGCGATCTGAGCGTGGTTCAGGATTTCACGAACGATAAGGACGCGCTCAGCAAGGCGGTCAAGAGCATTCTCGTGGGTCCATCGTCAACGCTGGCATCGAGCGGCACGGTGGGGAATGCGGGCGGCACCGACTCGTTTGGCAATACCGTGGTCACCCAGGACACGGGCGATTCATTCACGCCGGATGAAACGGAATTCAACATCTTCAATACGGATGAAAAGCTCGCTGCGATGCAGTCGCTTGCCGAAATGCTCCAAAACGTGCCCGGCCGCAAATCCGTCATTGCTTTTTCGAGCGGCATCGAGCAAACCGGAGTCGATAACGAGCTGCAGTTAGAGGAAACAATCGATTCTGCTGACCGTGCAGACGTTTCCTTTTATACGCTGGATGCGCGGGGCCTGGTGGCGATGCCGCCCGGCGGCGATGCGTCGAGCGCCAGCCCCTCTGGCACGGCCATTTACTCGGCGGACGCCGTCAGCTCCCAGACTTCCAGCCTCCATTCGAGCCGCGATACGCTCTTCGCGCTCGCCGCGGATACGGGCGGGCGCATGTTTACCGACCTTAACAATTTCGCTCCCGCTTTCACTACCGTGCAAAAGGAGAATTCCGCCTATTACCTGCTCGGCTACTCACCCACAGACACGCGCTCGAATGGCAAATGGCGCCGGATCAAGGTGACGCTGAATCAGCGAGGCTTGCGACTGGAAGCGCGCCCGGGTTACTACGCTCCCAGGAATTTCGGCCAATTCAGCAAGGCAGACAAAGAACAGCAGCTCGTCGATGCGATGAACTCGCCGCAGCCGTTTCTCGAGCTTCCGCTTGCCATCCAAACCGCGTACTTTCTTCAGCCGGACCACGACTACTACGTGGTTGTAGCGGCCAAGATTCCTGGCGCTGAAATCCCGTTCCGGGCCAAGTCCGATATTCACCGGACCGAATTCGACTTTGCCTGGCGCGCAACGGATTCGAAGGGCCACGTGGTCGCGGCGCTGGATGACACGCTGCCCGTGAAGCTCGACGAAAAGACTTATCAGGGGCTGCTGAAGAGTAATGTGCTTTATGAAGGCGGATTGATGCTGCCTCCGGGCGAATACAAGCTGAAAGTTGTGGCTCGGGAAGATCAGACGGGTAAGATCGGCACATTCGAGGAGCCGGTCGTGCTCCCGGCCGCAGAAAACGGCAAGCTTGAGCTGAGCTCGGTGGTGGTTTCAAACGAGCTGGGACAAAACGGGAGCACGAACGGAAACAGGCGGCAGAGAGGTGAGGAAGCGGCCAAAGAACTGGCCGTGGGCGCCCGCAGCATACTTCCCAGCGTCACGCGAGTGTTTCGCACCAATCAGAATCTCTACGTTTACCTCAAGTCTTATGGCGCCAAAATCGCCCAGGTTGAAAATAAGAAGCCAGGCCCCGGAAACGGCGCTGCTTCCGGGAATTCTCCCACCTTTGCCTTGCTCTTTTTCCGCAATGGCGTCCAGATCTCCGAGGCTGGCCCTTACTCCGCCAGCATTGAAAAATCCGGAAGCGCCAACGCCATTTATTTCACTCGCATCCCGCTCCAGAAATTTCCTCCCGGACGTTACGTGATGCAGGTCAACGTGCTCGATCCGGCGCAGGACCAGGTGGCCTTCTCCCGGATCCCCATCGCCATCATGCCGGCTGTTTCTCGAGTGACAACCCCAACCAAGGGTGGGTAAACCGTCTACCGCGTGGGTTCCATCTGGAGAGCGTTATTAAAGCGGTTGAAATAGTTGAACAGGCCGGCCATGCAGGCAATTTCCACAAGCTGGCCTTCATCGAAATGTTCGCGCAATTCGCGGAACAGGCTGTCGCCGATGTGGTTGGAATCAAGGGTGAGTTTTTCGGCAAACTGCAAAGCCAGGCGTTCTCCAGCGTCAAACCCTGTATAATCGCCCCGCTCGAGCGCCGCACATTGTTCTTCCGTCACTCCCAGCCGCCTTGCCAAGGCGGTGTGCGAGCTCAGTCAGTAGTCGCATGCGTTGATGTAAGAAACGCGCACGGCGATCATTTCCTTCAGCTTCTTCGGAACCGTTCCCGAATTGGTGACCGTACGAAAATGGTCCGCCAGCGTCTTCATGATTTCAGGGCGATGCGCGAGAGTGCGGAACATATTGGGCACGTTTCCGCGCTCCTTGAGGAAATGAGAGAATGTCTCACGAGTTTCGGGGCTTTCGTCGTTCGGAGCGATCTTGGATAAGCGAGGCATCGCGTTCAGGAAGTCTGTTGATAGCCTGAGAGAAACGTCTTCAGGGCGGATTCGTTGATCTTGAGCTTTCCCGTGCTCATCAGGTGATCTCTCAGATTGCTCTGGTAAATCTCGAACGCCAGGTCTCGCTTCTGCTCGAGAAGCTGATCGGAGAGTGTGGCCTCTTGCGAGGCAAAGTCTGATTCATTCGCCGGTGTTTGCGCAACCACCTGGAACACCACATAGGTGGATCCCACCCCGATGGCATGGCTCGTCTGGCCCGGGTGAAGTGTGAATGCGGAAGAAAGCGACGAGCCCGGAATAAGATTGTCCAATTCGTCCTGCGTCGTAAAATCCTTGCTTTGCTGGACCGTGTAGCCGTCCTTTTTAGCCAGTTGGCTGAAATCGCCACTCTTGCATTGCAGCGCGAATTGCGCAGCCTTTGCGCCCATCAGCACTTTTGACTGTTGGGACCGATAGTCTTCTTCCACCCGGCTCTCAACTTCCGCCAGCTTGGGCAGATGCTCCGGAATGATTTTCGTGACTTCGATGATGGCGGTTCCCTTGGGCACTTCAATCGGCTGGCCAATCGTGCCGACAGAAAGCTGAAACGCCAGATTCTCGAAAGCCTGGTTGCTTCCGAGGTCCGGGACGGGCTGGCCGTAAGTAAAGAGCGGTGTCTCGCCGCTGGTCAGGCTGTTTTGTTTGGCAATGCCATCGAAGTTTTTCGGATTGGCTTCGAGCTCCTGGCTCACTTTGGCGGCCAAGGCTTGCTGCGCCGCTGCGAGCTGAGTCTTCTGAAGCTGTGCCTGGATGACCGGGGTGGCTTCTTTGAGTGACTGAACGTGGGCGTATTGGCGGTCTTCGACGTTAATGATGTGATAGCCATAAATGGTCTTGATGAGCCCACTCACCTGGCCCGGCTTCAAGGAAAAGGCGGCGTCCTCAAATGCCTTCACCGTTTGCCCGCGCTGAATCCATCCGATCTCGCCACCTTTCGGCGCGCTGGTCGGGTCCTGGGAATATTGCTTCGCCATGTCCGCAAAACTGGCTCCGGCGCGGATCTTTTTCAGCACCGATTGCGCAGTCGCCAATGTTTGCGCAGCCTGCGCCTGAGTGTCTCCGGTGGTTTTGAAGAGGATTTGCGCTACTTTGACCCGATCCGGCACGCTGAAATCCGTAATGTGCTGGTTATAGTACTCGTTGATGTCTGCAGCCGTCACGTTCACCTGCGATTGAACGGCATCCGGCGGAACGAGGACGTATTCCACCTGCCGCTGCTCGGAAACGGAGTAGCTGGATTGATGGCTGATGAAATAGTCATTCAGCGCCGCGGGCGATATCTTGACCGCATTGTAAAAATCGCTGGGCTGGAAGACCACGTAATTGACCCGTGCTTTTTCATTCTGCCGTTCAAAATATGCATGCACCTCCGCCGGAGTCACCTGAATGGCGTCTGTGACGGTATCCCGCAGCTTCTGCAGGAGGAGCGTGTCGCGCATCTCGGCTTCAAAGGCAGACACCGTGAGCCCTTGCGCTTCGACGAATTCCTGATACTCTTGCATCCCCACGAATTTGCCATTCTGGTAAAGGAAAGGCATGGAGCGAAGCGCTGAGACCAATTCGGGATTGGATACGGTGAGCCCCATTTTCCCGGCCTCATCGATTAGCGCCTGGTGCATAATCATGTTGTCAAAGGCCGTCGCGGCCAGGCTGGCCATGGTCTTGGGGTCGTTGTCAGGGTTGTTCTGTGTTTGAGCTTCGACCGTTTTTTCCAGATCCTGGATGCTAATGCGTGCTCCGTTGATGGTTGCGAGTGTGTCGGGCTGCATTTGGGACGTGCCGCCGGGCAGTGGGGCGAGCGTCAGCACCATGCCGAGCGAGACAAGCCCAAGGAAAACAATCATTAAAGTTTTGTACAGCTTGCGACGTCTTCCGCTAAATAAGCGATACATGAATTTCCCCGTTAAATGTTCGGGATTCCTTCTATCGATTATAGGGCCAGTCGCTGGTTGTGGCAATGTGGGGCGAACCAGAGTTAACGCCTCTCACCCGCCGATGGACTCCGCCTTGGTTAAAGAGGCGCGGCGGCTGGGGCAGCGCATTAACAGGCTGCGGAGAAAGGCCAGCTTGTCATGCTGAGCGAAGCGAAGCATCTCTGCATTTCTTTGAAAACAAATGCTGGGATTCTTCGCTGCGCTCTGTATGACACACGGCGCTAAGTCCTTTGTATTCAGCGAGCCGGAATCGCACCCCAGCGCCGCGTGTCATGCCCCAGATTGGCAGCCAAAGCTGTGGACGCTCAGAATGACATTCGTTGAAAGCGTTTTTCAGCATTCTGTTAAGGTAACCCATGCCACGCGGATCAAAACTTTATAACCGCTGGCTCCAGGAAGTTCGGCGCAGCCACGCTTTCCGCGCCGGAGACCGTGTGGGAGTGGCTGTCTCCGGCGGCGCGGATTCCATGCTCCTGCTCCACTTCATGAAGCAGTTTTCGGTGGAGGGCGGGCTCTCGCTGGCCGTTCTTCATTTCAATCATCACTTGCGCGGCGCAGAATCCAACGCCGACGCGCGGTTTGTCGCCGAGCGCGCCAAAGCGCTGGATGTGGAGTTCGTTCGAGCGGAAGCCGACGTAACCCGCATCGCTCGCGCCAAACACCGCAACGTGGAAGCGCTTGGGCGCGAGTTGCGCTACCGGTTCTTTTTCTCTCAGATTCGGCGCGGCCGGCTGGATAAAGTGGTGACGGCGCACACGGCCAACGACCAGGCGGAAACGGTGCTGCTCCGTCTGCTTCGTGGAACGGGCACGCGAGGATTGGGGGGAATCTTTCCAGTTCTTGACGGTAAGATCTTCCGTCCGTTTCTCTCCGTGACGCGCGCTGAAATCCTCAGGGAAATCGGGAGCTGCGGACTTGAATTTCGTGAAGATCCGTCAAACCGCGACCTCCGTTTTGCAAGGAACAGGATCCGCCACCAACTGCTCCCGCTGCTGCTTGAGGAATACAACCCTGCTGCCGTGGCCCTGCTGACGGATCTTGCCACTCGAGCGCGGGACGAAGAGGCCTTCCTGGACCAGGCTGCGGCGGAGCGGGCGCGTCCGTGGCGTATTCGCGAAAACGACGAAGAGCGAATTCCCATTCGCCCGCTGATTGAATTTCCCTCGGCGCTGGCCCGGCGGGTGTTGCGCCAGATGGCGGCCTCCGCCGGCGACGGCACGTCGGCGCTGAGCCACGTGCACGTCGAAGCTCTCCGCCATTTTGCGGCATCCAGCCAGAGCGGAAAGTCCATGAACCTGCCGGGAACGTTGGAGGCACGGAGGGAATTTGAATGGTTAGTCCTCGCTTGCCGACATCGGGCGCCGGAGCCGGCAGGCTATCTTCATCACATTGATCCGCCTGCTGAAATCTCTATTCCGCAGTTGAGCTTAAAGCTCGTGTTTACAGTTGTCGAAAATCTTCATAACGGAGAAATGAATTCGGAGTATACTAAAAGCACGGCGAATTGTATCGATATGGGCAAGCTGAGTGGTGCGCTCTGCCTGAGGAGTTGGGCGCCAGGAGATTTCATTCAGCCTGCCGGAATTCGATCGCCCGTCAAGCTCAAGGAGCTATTTCTGACTCGCAAGATCCCCATCTGGCGCCGCCGATCGTGGCCAGTTCTTCTGTCCGGCAATGAAATCATATGGGCTTATGGTTTCCCTCCGGCCCAGAGGGTTGCGGCATCGCCAGCGTCCGCGCGCCTTCTGAGGATCGCGGAGCGGCGGCTTGGAGGTTCGCCTGAAATCTTTGGAGCTTTATAAGGTTTTGCGGCGTCTAATATAAAAGGACCGCTGGGTCACTTTTGAGTGTCCCGAAGCTGGAGGCAGTAAATTGAATTCGGCGGTTAAAAACATTATCTTCTGGCTGGTGATGGTGGCCACGGCCGTTTTGCTTTGGGCGGTGATTCGCTCGAGCACCCGCCAACGTCCCACGGAGATGAACTTCACGCAGTTTACGAGTGAAGTTTCCAAAGGGAACGTGAAGTCCGTGACCATCTCCGGCATGGAGGTGGCGGGCGACGAGAAGGACAACACCAAGTTTAAGACGGTCATCCCGCCGAATTATCCCAACATCATCACCCAACTCGAGTCCAAAAACGTCGAGGTGACGGTCAAGGATACGACGACTAGCTCCTGGCTGTCGATCGCCGGTGATTGGCTGCTGCCTTTGATCATTATTGCGGTGATCTGGTTTTTCTTCATGCGTCAGATGCAAACGGGGGGCAACAAAGCGCTCTCCTTTGGCAAGAGTCGTGCCCGTCTGCTTTCCACCACGCAGAAGAAGGTGACGTTCAAGGACGTTGCGGGAGTGGACGAGGCTAAGGACGAACTGCACGAGATTATCGATTTTCTGAAGGAACCGCAAAAGTTTCAGAAGCTGGGCGGCCGCATTCCCAAAGGCGTGCTGTTAGTTGGTCCTCCAGGAACCGGCAAGACGCTGCTGGCGCGCGCGATTGCGGGCGAGGCAAGCGTACCTTTCTTTTCTATCTCCGGGTCGGATTTCGTCGAAATGTTTGTAGGCGTCGGCGCGTCTCGTGTCCGCGACCTGTTCGAGCAAGGGAAGAAGAACGCGCCTTGCATCATTTTTATTGACGAAATTGATGCGGTCGGCCGGCATCGAGGCGCAGGACTCGGCGGCGGCCATGACGAGCGCGAGCAGACGCTGAACCAGTTGCTTGTGGAAATGGACGGCTTCGAATCCAACGAAGGCGTGATCCTGGTGGCGGCCACCAACCGGCCCGACGTGCTCGATCCCGCCTTGCTTCGGCCGGGAAGGTTTGACCGGCGCGTTGTGGTGCCTCGTCCCGACGTGGGCGGGCGCGAAGGCATCCTGAAAGTGCACACCAAGAAAATTCCGCTGGCGGAGGATGTGGATCTTCCAGTGCTCGCGCGCGGAACGCCCGGCTTTTGCGGAGCTGACCTAGCTAACTTAGTGAATGAGGCGGCGCTGCTTGCCGCGCGCGAAAACCGCCGCCAGGTAGCCATGATTGATTTCGAAGCGGCGAAGGATAAAGTGCTGATGGGCACGGCGCGGAAGTCCATGATCCTTTCCGACGAAGAGAAGAAGACGACGGCGTACCATGAAGCCGGCCATGCGCTGGTGGCGCTGATGGTGCCGCACGCTGATCCGTTGCATAAAGTCACGATCATTCCGCGCGGCATGGCCCTCGGGGTCACGATGCAGTTGCCGATCGATGACAAGCACACTTACAGCCGCGACTATCTGGAATCACAGCTCACCATTATGATGGGAGGCCGCGTGGCGGAGGAGCTCTTCCTCGGCCACATCACCACCGGCGCTGGTAACGACATCGAGCAGGCGACGGAAATGGCCCGCAAAATGGTTTGCGAATATGGAATGTCAGACCTTGGGCCGCTCGCTTTCGGCAAGAACCAGCAAGAAATTTTCCTGGGACGCGATCTTGCCACTCAGCGGGACTTCAGCGAAGACACCGCCATCAAAATTGACCACGAAGTGAAAAAGTTTGTCATGACCGGCTACCAGTGGGCCAAGGAAATCCTCAGCACCAACCGTGAGGCGCTCAGCCGCATTGCCGCAGCTTTGCTCGTTTACGAAGTGCTCGATGCCAATGAAGTGAAAATGTTGTTGGAGGGCAAGCCTTTGCCCGAACGGAAAAAGCCAGAGCCGGCCAGCGTCCCCTCCGAGCCGTCAACCACCCAGGTGCTGAAACCTCAAGTTTCGCCCGGCGTTCCCAGCCGCGAAAGGCCACAACCGGCGTAGGGATTCTCGCACAGCGTCACTGCACCATCTCATCCAGCGTTGCGACAGGAAACTGGCGCTCACGCGATCCCCATCCGGTTTCACTCGCTCAAATCAGCGTGCCAATTTGCAGGAGTTGTTTGCCGTTGGTCGCACTCATCCTGAGCGGCCGGAAACGTCAAAACGCGCTCCGCCTTTTCCCTGGACAATCCCTGAGCCTTCCTTATAAGCTTTTAGCCTTTGCAGGAGGGTTACGATGAGCGCACAAGGTCATGCGCGCTGGCGCGGAGTGTTAATCCTGTGCCTTCTGTCGATCCTGGCGGGTGGGATATTTCTGCGAAACAACCTCCCTCCTAAGGCAGCCTTTAGGAACGGGCTCGAGGCTGCCCAGCAGCCGAGGCTGTTGTATCTGAACCCGTCCGCTCCTATCGCACAGCGCGTTCAAGACTTGGTTTCCCGAATGACGCTTCGGGAAAAAGTCCTGCAAATGCAGCACACCGCTCCGGCGATTCCGCGTCTTGGCATTCCGTCCTACGACTGGTGGAGTGAAGGGCTGCATGGCGTGGCGAGGGCCGGCGTTGCCACAGTTTTTCCGCAGGCCATCGGCATGGCGGCCACTTGGGATGCGCCATTGATTCATCGCGAAGCTCGCGTCATTTCAACTGAAGCGAGGGCCAAGTACAATCAGGCACAGCGTGAAGATAACCACAGCATGTATTACGGACTCACGTTTTGGGCGCCGAATATCAATATCGTTCGCGACCCGCGATGGGGCCGGAGCCAGGAAACTTACGGCGAGGATCCGTTCCTTACCGGCCATCTTGCCGTCGCTTACGTCACGGGAATGCAGGGCAACAATCCGAAATATCTTGCAGTCGTCGCGACGCCGAAGCATTTTGCCCTTTACAGCGGCCCTGAGCCTTTGCGCCATCAGTTCAGCGCCAACGCTTCCATGCATGATATTGAAGCCACGTATTTCCCGGCTTTCCGATTGGCGATTACCGAAGGGCACGCTGATTCCGTGATGTGCTCGTACAATGCTGTGAACGGCGTTCCCTCCTGCGCCAATCCGTTCCTGCTGCAAAAAACTCTGCGTGGTGTGTGGCATTTTGGGGGCTATGTCACGTCTGACTGCGGCGCTGTTGACGATATCGCGTTCGGCCACCACTACGCCAAAGACCTCGAACACGCTTCTGTCGACGCCGTCCTCGCTGGAACGGATACGACCTGTGCCACGGGCGTGGATGAGTTTGCCACGCTGGTGAAAGCCGTCCACGACGGGCTTATTCGAGAGAGCAAGATCAACCAGGCTGTCACTCGCCTTTTCACGGCACGCTTTCGGCTGGGGATGTTTGACCCTCCGGCAGACGTGCCGTTTGATCGCATTCCGATGGCGGAGGTCGATTCGCCTGCGCACCGCGCCCTCGCCCTTCAAGTGGCGCGTGAATCGATGGTGCTGCTCAAGAACGAGGATGGCATCTTGCCGCTATCCACGCGCATTAAAACGATTGCCGTCGTTGGTCCCAACGCGGAATCGCTTCCCGCGATCGAAGGCAATTATCACGGTGTCCCGTCGCATCCCGTGCTGCCTGTCGAAGGCATGATCCGGCAGTTCATGGGGAAAGCTCGCGTCCTTTACGCACAGGGTTCTCCCTATGACACCCTGCTTCCCATACCTGTCCCACGCACCGCGTTTCATCTTCAAGGCAAGCGTCAGTTGGCTGGGCTCGAAGCGGAATATTTCTCGAACCCGGATTTCCAGGGCAAGCCGGCGTTCACCCGCGTCGACCCACAAGTTCAGTTTGATTGGAATGCTTCATCGCCCGTGCCCGGCATTGGGATGAAAGGATTTTCTGTACGCTGGACGGGAACGCTGACACCGCCTGGACCGGGCCGCTACATTTTCGGAATCGAAGAGCCGAACTGCTTTCCCTGCGAAGATCACGAAGCATTCGAGCTTTATATCGACGGCAAACGTGTTCTCTCAGGCCACAGCTTTAACCGCCAGGCGGCCCTTCCCACGTATACGGTAGATTTTGCGGGCTCTCGCCCGCATCAGCTTCGCCTGGATTATTCTCACCGGTCGCCGCTCTTCGGCGCCGGGATTACGCTCAATTGGAAGCCGCCGGTTGCCATCGAGCGCGATCAGGCGGTGAAGATGGTGAAAATGGCGGATGTGGCAGTCGCATTCGTCGGCCTTTCGCCTCATCTCGAAGGCGAAGAGATGCCGCTCGAAATCCCCGGATTTGCGGGCGGCGACCGAACCACGCTGAGTTTGCCGCCGGTTCAGAAGGAGCTGCTCACGGCGTTGGCGGCCACGGGCAAGCCGCTGGTGGTGGTGTTGATGAATGGCAGCGCGCTGGCCGTCGATTGGGTGCAACAGCATGCCGCCGCTATCCTCGAGGCCTGGTATCCAGGCGAAGCGGGTGGAACGGCAATTGCCGAAACTCTGGCGGGAAAAAGCAATCCTGCGGGCCGTCTGCCGCTCACCTTTTATACTTCGGTCAACCAGCTTCCGCCGTTTGAGGACTATTCCATGGCGAACCGCACTTACCGTTATTTTCGCGGGCAGCCCCTCTACCGTTTTGGTTACGGCCTGAGTTATTCAAGATTTTCCTTCAGCCACCTTCATCTTTCCACCAGCTCGGTCGCCGCCGGCTCGCCTTTAGTCGTCACCGCAGAAGTCCAAAACATCTCCCGCGTTCCCGGCGACGAAGTGGCAGAGCTTTACCTTAAATACCCGCCTGCCCACAGCGCGCCGCTCCTTGCGCTCAAAGGATTCACCCGGATTCACCTTGCGGCCGGCGAATCCCGCCGGGTGACATTCAATCTCACACCGAGAGATTTGAGTACGGTCACGGAACAGGGCCAGCGTCGCGTCGAGCCTGGGACCTATTCGATTTCCGTTGGAGGGGGCGAGCCGGTGAGCGGCGTGGCGTACGTCAGAGGCAGTTTCCAGATCGCCGGCGAGATGAGCCTGCCGAGGTAACACCGGCGGCCGGTGCGCATCAATGACCGTTTCAGCCGCGAAACGTACCGCCCGGGACGGCGTCAACTACAACGCCGCTTATGCGTGGACCATCTCGTTCGTGGCGGCGCTCGGCGGTCTTCTGTTTGGCTATGACTGGGTTGTAATTGGCGGGGCCAAGCCCTTTTACGAGAAATTTTTCGCACTCACTCAGCCTTCCCAGCAAGGATGGGCAATGAGTTGCGCGCTCGTGGGCTGCCTCGTTGGCGCACTGGTCTCCGGGCCTCTCAGCGACCGCTACGGACGTAAGCGATTGCTGATCCTCGCGGCGGTTCTTTTTGCCGTGTCCTCGCTGGGCACCGCGTCTTCGGAAACGTTTGCCGGTTTCGTGCGCTGGCGAATCAGCGGCGGCGTCGCCATCGGCCTTGCTTCCACCCTTTCGCCCATGTACATTGCGGAAGTCTCGCCAGCGCATGTGCGCGGCCGGATGGTTTCCCTGAATCAACTCACCCTTGTCGTTGGCATCCTGTTGGCGCAATGCGTGAATTGGCTGATTGCGAGGCCCGTGCCGCCCGGCGCGACTTCTCAATACATCCTGCATTCCTGGAACGGGCAAACCGGCTGGCGCTGGATGTTCGGTGTGACAGCCCTTCCAGCAGCCATATTTCTTGTGGGAATGTTTTTCGTTCCGGAAAGTCCGCGCTGGCTGGCGAGCTCCGGCCGACGCGCGCGCGCCTTGAGCGTCCTGGAAAGAATTGGCGGACCGGCCCGAAGCGCGCAAGCGCTCGAAGAAATCCAAACGGGTATTGAGGGTGAAAGCGGGCGTGTGAATCTCCGATCTCTCGTGGCGCCGGGGATGGCCAAGCTTCTTCTCTTGGGTGCGGGACTGGCGGTGTTCCAGCAATGGTGCGGCATCAACGTGATCTTCAACTATGCGCAGGAAGTGTTTTCGGCCGCAGGCTACCAAGTCTCCGGTATTCTCTTCGATATTCTCGTCACCGGTCTGGTGAATCTCGTGTTCACGCTTCTGGCGATGGGATTGGTGGACCGCGCAGGACGCCGCGTGCTCATGCTGGCGGGCTCAGCAGGCTTGGCAGTAATTTACATTGTGCTCGGAGCGGGATATCACGCGGGCGCCAAGGGCAGCTTGATGCTCGCTCTCGTGCTCGCGGCCATCGCGTGTTACGCCACATCGCTGGCGCCGGTCACCTGGGTGGTGATTTCGGAGATATTTCCCAATCGCGTTCGCGGAACGGCCATGTCCACCGCCGTCGTGTCGCTCTGGACGGCCAGTTTCATCCTCACGTACACGTTTCCGTTTCTCGATCGATCTCTGGGCGCTTCGGGCACGTTTTGGACTTACGCAGGCGTGTGCGCCGCTGGATTTATGTTTATTCTCTTCCGGCTTCCGGAAACGAAGGGCCGGACGCTCGAAGAGATTGCGTTGTCGTTGCGGCGTGGATGAGGCGGCGCGCGAACCATGGGATGTTTCCTGTGGCTACGGACCGAAATTCGTACGCTCCAGCCGACGAACCCGCGCCGCGTGCTAACTACGCTATGGAATTGTGGACGAGAGGGAAATCGCGACCATTGGAAGAAACCGGCAAGGAGATCAGCGCACTGCCCACGGTAAATTTGTTCTGACAGGGGGCTCAAAAAGCACTTCGGGTCATGTCATGCTGAGCATAGCGAAGCATCCCGGCATTTGAAGAATCAAGCAAATGCAGTGATCCTTCGTCGCCCGGGCTCCTCTGCATGACACACGGCGCTAAGCCCCTTGTATTCAGCGAGCCGGAATCGTGCCCTGGCGCCGCGTGTCATGCCCCAGATTGGCAGCCCAAGCTGTGGGCGCTCAGGATGACAGCGCCGCCCGTTTTCAACAAGCGCCAAGCATACTTTTGCCAACTTGAAGCCCAGAGGAAAGTTACCCTGGCGCACTGCTTGCCTTAGATTAAAAACTGGCTTCCTTGTTTTTCAACCAGTTGACGGCTTCTGAAACTGATCGGCCCGGCGGCCACAGGTCTCCCAGCAGGCTTCGACGCTCTGTCGAAACTCCTGTCCCAACTCGCTCTGGCGCCGGAACCACATGCCAGTGAGCCAGCGAATAGCTGGCCCACCGGTCTTCTTCGTGTCTTTCGTAATGCCCCGCCGCGCGGCGCATACCGATAAAGGAAAGCTGGGGCGCTCTGCGGCGCGGCAACGCTGTTCACGCGCGGTGTGCACCGGCGGCCGTTGCCGGACGGTAGCCGCAGGTCGCGGCCTTCTTCATGGCCTCGACTCCCTGCTCGGCGCTCAGGAGCGGCGTGGTCTTGCTGGCCTGCAAGGCGCCTCCTGCGTTGAAGGCGATAGCCAGGGCGGCGGCGCTCACATTGTCCGGCATCTGGAGGACGGCGACGATGTCGTGCTCGCCAAACGCCAGCCAGCCTTGGTCGATCTTCCCGCCCAGCTTTTCGACCACTGGCCGGACGGCGTCGAAGCGGTTCTGGGGGTTCTTCACCAAGGCCTCCCAGGCTTCAGGCGTATACGAACCCTGAAACAGGTAGTGTTGCATCGGAGTATGTAGCTCCTTCGGTTGGAATTTCGTTGCTGTTGCAATCCTATCGCCCTGGTTTGGCCGGAGTCAACCTTCGTGCTCTTGTCGCGGACTACCGATCAAAGCCGCAGGACAACGCCATCCGGGTTGTGCGGGCTGCGGAAAAACTCGACGCCGCGAACCTAGCGCCGGCATCTTGCCGGCCTCCGTTGAATGGAAGGGAGTTGCCGGCAAGATGCCGGCGCTACGTCAACTCCCGAAAGAGTTTTTCCGCAGCCTGTGTAGCTGTAGACCTTCGTCGGCTCGGGATACCCAATCTCGTCCGGCACATCGCACGGTTTGAAGCAGTTGCAAATTCTCTGGAGCTGTGAGACACTTCTTATCGTATTCCGATAAGATGACGCATGAGCCAAAAACGTACTGATCTTCTCCGTGGGACTCTCGACCTGCTGGTGTTGAAAGCAGTTTCCCTGGAGCCTTTGCACGGGGTCGCTATCTCCCGACGCATTACCCAAATTACCCAGGGAGCCTTTCAGGTGAGTTTCGGCTCACTGTTCCCGTCATTACACCGCATGGAGGAAAGGGGCTGGGTCGAAGGCGAGTAGCGCTCCTCCGACAACAACCGCCGGGCCAAATACTACCGGCTGACCTCCTCAGGGCGTACTCAACTCAAGTCTGAAGAGCGGCAATGGAACCAAGTGGTGAGAATTATGACGGCAGCCCTTCAGTCGACGTAGCTGTAAATGGGGACACCATGACAAAACGGATCCTGAGTTTGTTCCGGAACCTGTTTCGCAAGCAGGCGGTCGACCGGTCGCTGGATGATGAACTGAGCTCATCGCTGGAAATTCTGACGCAGGAGAAGATGAAACAAGGGCTTTCGCAACCGGCGGCCCGGCGAGAGGCGCTTATCGAGCTCGGCGGAATCGAGCAAGTGAAGGAAGAGGTCCGCGCGGTACGTGCTGGGCATGCTCTAGAGGACTTCGCCCGAGATGTCCGTTTCGCCTTTCGCACCCTGGCCAAATCACCCGGTTTCACGACGGTCGCAGTCCTCACCCTCGCCCTCGGCATCGGCGCGACCACCGCCATCTTCACTATAGAGAACGGATTGTTTCTGCATCCTGCGGGCGTTCCTGACGCGGCGCAGGTCGTCGTGCAGCGCGTGAAGTACGGCAAATTCAATCTCAGGAGCCTTGTGGTCTCAGCGCCTGACTTCGTTCTGATCCAGCAACGCAAGGATCTGTTCTCCTCAGCGGCTCTGGAGGATCCCTACGCGTCGGACTTCAACTATAGTTCCGGGGAGTTTCCGCAACATCTCGTGGGAGCGATGGTGACTTGGCAATGGTTTCGTGTGTTTCGCGCCACACCCTTGCTGGGCCGAACGTTTACCAAGCAAGAGGACCGACCTGGAGCGAATCATGAAGTGGTGCTCGCCTACCATGCGTGGAAGCGCTGGTTCGGCGGCGACCCTGGCATTGTGGGTCGCTCGATCCGGTTGAATGAGCAGTATTACCGTGTCATCGGGGTGATGCAGCGAGGTTTTGACTGGCCCAGCCGTGTTGCCCTATGGACGCCGCTCGGACTTCCGCCTGCGGCGTTCTCCATAGGTAACACATTTAATGAGGAGTACTTGGCCGTGACCCGCCTCGCCCCCAAGGTGTCCTTCGCACGGGCGAGTGCGGCGGTGGCGATGATCGAGACGCGGGTCATCAACAATCCGGCGACGAGCTACGCGAGAGATTCCGGCTGGGGCATGTTCATTTTGCCTTTACCCCGGTTCGTGTATGGCGACCTCCAAACGCCGCTGTTAATTCTCGCCGGCGCTGTCGGTTTTGTGCTGCTTATTGCCTGCGCCAATATCGCCGGGTTGCTGCTGGCGAGGGCCGCGGGCCGGGCGCGCGAGCTTGCCGTACGTGCGGCGCTTGGGGCTTCGAGGTGGCGCTTGGTTCAGCAGACACTCGCGGAAACTTTGCTGATGGCGATTGCAGGGGGGCTGGTCGGGGCTGTTCTCACAAAGCTGGGTATTCACACTCTGGCCGCAGTTGCACCCGAGAACCTGATGCCTGGGGCGGCCTTTCCGATGGATGGCCGCGTTCTGCTCTTTGCCTTGGGCGCAGTCATCCTCTCGGCGATCGTTGCGGGTACCGTTCCAGCCTGGGCCGCGGCACAAGCGGATGCTTACTCTGCGTTGAAGGAGGGGTCTCGAACTGCATCGGGTGGCCGCTCTCGCGGCAAGCTGCGCTCGGCGCTGGTTGTGGGAGAGCTTGCGCTGGGATTGATACTGCTGACGGGAACAGGACTCCTTCTCGGGAGCCTGTCCAAGCTCAGCCGTGTGAATCCAGGTTTTCAGCCACAAGGCGTCATTACGGCGGCTGTGGCCCTGTCCCGGGTCAAATACAACACGCCGCAGAAGCGAGTGAATTTCTTTCGCAGTGTCGTCGATCGTTTGTCCGCCACGCCAGGGGTGACCGAAGCGGGAGCTGGGTTTCCCATGCCGTTTAGCGGCAGCAATGTGACTGGCTCGTTCGAGATTGAGGGTCGCCCGGTCGCGCCTGGAAATCCTGGTTCCTGGGGAGGAAGGAGGTTCGTCACACCCGGGTTTTTCAAGGCACTGGGTATCCGCCTGCTGCACGGCCGTACTTTTTCCAATGAGGACCGGATGGACACCCAACGCGTTGCGGTGATTGACGAAGCTCTCGCACGCCGCTATTGGCCGAACCTGGATCCCGTCGGTCAGAGGATTCGCCCAGGCGACGGCCAGCCTTGGGCGACCATTATCGGAGTTGTCGCGGATGTGCGGTTCAGCCAACTGGCGGGAACAGAGCAGTCGTGGGAGGGCGTGCAGAGTGGGGACAGCGGCGTCGTCTACTATTCCATTTACCAAAAGACTAGGCCCGTCGTTTTCTTCCTCGCAAGAACTGCAGGTGATCCTTGGATGCTCGCGGGTGCGATCGGCCGGGCCGTGCGCGACGTAGACGCCGAGCAGCCAATCTATGATCTCCGCTCGATGAGTCAGCTTGTGTGGGCCTCAATGGGTCCACAGCGCTTTTCGCTCACGCTGCTGGGCGTGTTTGCCGCGATCGCCCTGGTGCTTGCCTCCGTCGGCCTCTATGGCGTCATCAGCTATGGTGTCACCCAGCGTGCACACGAGTTCGGCATCCGCATGGCGCTCGGGGCGCAGAAGCACGACCTGCTGCGGCTTGTGCTGGGGCAAGGGATCAGATTGGCGCTTGCCGGCGTCGGAATCGGAATCGTTGGCGCGCTGCTGCTGACACGTTTCCTTTCCAGCCTGCTTTACGGCATCAAGGCGACTGACCCGCTCACGTTGATCGCCGTGTCGTTGATTCTGACCGGGGTGGCGTTGCTTGCAAGCTACATTCCCGCTCGGCGTGCGACGAAAGTGGACCCCATCGTGGCCTTGAGGTACGAGTAGGGGCCAGTGGGGCCGCGAGTTTTACGTTTTGAGGAGTTGGGCAAAGATACCCAGGTCGTGAAAATCATGGTGGCCGTTCAATCTGCGTGAATCCAGGTAGGAGGCATCATGCCTAAGCGAATTCTGAGTTTGTTCCGCAACCTCTTCCGCAAACGGGCAGTCGAGCAGGCGCTCGATGACGAACTCCGTTCATCGCTCGAAGTCCTGACGGAGGAGAAGATGAAGCAAGGACTTTCGCAACCGGTCGCTCGCCGAGGGGCTCTCATCGAGCTCGGCGGAATCGAGCGAGTGAAGGAGGAGGTGCGCGCCGTACGCGTTGGACGCTTTGTAGAGGACTTCGCCCGGGACATTCGCTTCGGCCTGCGCTGGCTGCGCCGGAACCCTGGGTTTACGGCCGTCGTCGCCATCACCCTGGCGCTCGGGATCGGCGCTAACACAGCCATTTTCAGCTATGTGGATGCCGTGATTTTAGAGCCGTTGCCATACCCACACCCGGAACGCATCGTTCTGGTGCGGGAGCAGTCGCGTCGTGAAGGCTGGTCGGAGATCTCGGCGCCCGACTTCATCGGCTGGGAACACGAGAATACGGTATTTACAGCAATGGCGGTTGAGAACTGGGGCCGGAAGACACTGACCAATGCTCGTGTGCCGGAGGATCTCAGTTACGACGCTGTTACGCCGGGCTACTTCAAGGTGTTCGGTATTAAGCCCTTCTTGGGCCGGAGCTTTGCGCCGGACGAAGATCAACAAGGCAAGCAACACGTGGTGATATTGAAGCACAGCACCTGGCAGGCGGTGTTCGGCGCAGATCCCAAAATCATCGGCCGCAGCATTCACCTGAATGGTGTGCCCTACACCGTGATCGGAGTGATGCCCGTCTACCCTTGTGATGGTGAACGGACGGACATTTGGATCCCGCTCGCCTTCGCTCCACACGACCTGGCCCGGAATTATCGCTGGCTGTTCCCGTGGGCACGGTTAAAGCCAGGGGCAACGCTGGAACAGGCGCGCCAGCAGATGAACACGATCGCCGCACGAATTGCGCGCGAATACCCCGATTCCAATAAGGGTTGGAGTGTGAAGATTGAGCGCTACGAGGATATACGAGTTGACGACAACCTGGAGCAGTCACTTTACATCCTTATGGCAGCAGTCGGGGCCGTGCTGCTGATTGGGTGCGTCAATATTGCCAACCTCCTCCTTGCGCGCAGCGCGGACCGCGAGCATGAACTGGCGATCAGAACGGCCCTGGGCGCCGGCCGCAGGCGGATAATACGTCAATTTCTCACGGAAAGCGTGGTATTAGCGGGCGTAGGCGGAGTTGGAGGTCTCGCTTTGGGCTGGGCGATGATGAAGATTCTTATGATCTGGATGCCCCAATCCCTATTTTCCATAGAAACGCGTGTTCAACTGGACCGTCAGGTGCTGCTGTTTGCCGCTAGCCTGATCCTCATAAGTGGCGTCCTTTTTGGAATTGTGCCGGCGCTTCGCAATACACCCTGCAATCTCGCAGGCTGGCTCAAAAAAGGCGGGGGCAAAGCGACGTCCGGCACGCACTCGAGACAAGCAAAAAATGTTTTGGTGATTGCCGAGGTTGCTCTCGCGTTCGTGCTTCTATCCGGTGCAGGGCTGCTGATCCGCAGCCTATATCACCTACAGCAAATTCAACTGGGCTTTGACCCGAAAAATGTCTTGACTATGAGCCTGCCGTTTGCGTCCGAGGAGAAGACGGGAGGCTCGCAGATCACAAATTACCAGCAACAGTTGCTGGAGAGGGTTCGGGCCGTACCGGGCGTCAGGGATGCAGCCATCACGGATGCCCTTCCATTGCAAGGCTGGGCCACGAGCATGCCGTTTGCAATAGCTGGCCGGCCGCCTGTGAGTAGTTCCGACCGTCCTGTCTGTGGTTTCAAGCGTGTGAGTGCGTCGTATCTCGCCACACTTGGACTGCGACTGCTCAGGGGGCGCTGGATTGCGAAAGCCGACACTGTGAAAGGCTTGCCGGTGGCAGTCATCAACGCGACAATGGCGAACGATTTCTTCAAGGATCAGGACCCCATCGGCCAGCGTATTCTTATTCGCCAAGTTATGGACCACCCGTCCAGTTCGGTGGCTCCAGTTTTGGGTCAGCCGCCGGGGGCGAAGGTCGCATGGCAGGTCGTAGGCGTGGTAGCGGATGAACGAGAAGGGGATCCTCAATCATCAGACCCGGCCTTGTACGTATCGTACAAGCAGAGTCCGACTGCCGTGACCTGCCTGGCGGTGCGTGGCACAATAGATTCGAGTCGCTTGGTCAAACCGGTTGAGGCGGCGATCTGGGGGCTGAACAAAAATCAGGCTTTGGATAGTGTCGAGCCGCTTGAACAGCAGGTCTCAGACTCTTTCAGCCAAATGCAGCTACAGGCCGGATTGCTGACCGCGTTTGCCAGCGTCGCGTTGTTGCTGGCCGCTGTCGGAATCTATGGGGTAATCTCGTATTCCGCATCGCAACGTTCTCACGAGATTGGAATACGGGCCGCATTAGGCGCCACACATTCGGAACTGGTCCGTCTGGTCCTACGTAGCGGGATTCTTCTGACAGCAATTGGGCTGGCCATTGGATTACTGGCGGCAATGGGCGTAATGCAATTGCTGGGGAGCCTTCTCTACGGAGTCAAACCCACCGACCCTGTGAACCTGGCGCTTGTTTCACTTGTACTCGGCAGCGTTGCGCTTCTCGCGACTTACATCCCCGCGCGCCGGGCGGCGAACGTCGATCCTATGGTCGTACTGCGGCACGAATAGGTGCGACGGAATAAACCGGCGTGGAGGAGCGGATGGAAGAGCCGTACGGTGAAGGCTTAGCGAGCCACGCCGACCCCGAGTCATGCGCGGCCAGTCGTGAGGCTGGAGGTGAAGCGTTGACAGGGGCACATGCAGGCGGGATATTGAGCCGCGAAATGCCTGGAAATCAGGATGCTGACCTTGTTTATTCATGGGGAAGGCAACACCGGCGGGCGCGTTACCGCGCGCACCCACTGGACCTGCGAGGTCAGAGACCCCCGACATGCATGGAACCTCCGCGCGTGAGAACCGGGAGACCCTACCCGTGCCCGACAGGACGTGTTGAGCGGGCCGGTCGAGGAAGGTGATGAGCCATAATCTCGACATGAACGCGAGTAGGGAGTCGGACGGTTGCGTAGTACCTGCAAAGTGCCCGAACAAAGGCTGTAGTTCCACGCCGGCGGAGGGCACGGAGGGAAAGCGACCGGCCAAGGAGAACACGGGGCAGTTGGCTGCGTGCCAGATTCAAAGCTCCCCGCCTCCGGCTTTGCACTCGCAAGAGACTGTCCCGACGGTCGTGTAGCGCGCCGAACCGTCCGCCTGCCCGTTCACCGCCGGCTACTCATCGAGCCAGTGCTTCAGCTCACGTTAAGGAGGTGGTGGCGTATGGAAAGTTCGTGCGTCCGTGGCGTATCGTCTGTCGGCGTGTCATGGGCGGCGAAAGGTGAATCCCGAAACACGCGATCCCAAAAGCGACCCGGTGGCCCAGGCGGAGTGGAAAAAAACTCCCGGAGGCGCTGGCAGCCTTGCTGACTCCCGACGTGGTGGGTGCGCCTGAAGTTTCAGGACGACGCCCGCTTCGGGCGGATGGTGCGGCCCAAGCGGTGTTGGGCGCCCGCTTCTCTGCGGCCGGCAGTTGGCAACGGCTACGAGCGCGAATTTCTTTACGTCTACGGCGCCGTCAGCTTGGTGGAGGGGGAACTGGACTGGCGGCTGACCGTGAGCGACTTTCCAGTCTCACGGCTTGGCCCTGGATTGTTAGTCTCAACTTGAACGCGCATTAGAATAAGAACATGCATCTTTCTCGATCCGATCCCGGAATCTATCTCCAAAAACTTTCCTGCAGTGCATAAAGAACCGATACTCATGGGGCATGGGTGAACTCAGCCTTCACTGAAATCGATCATGACAGGCTCCGTGCGAAATCCGCGCGTCATGATGGCGTCGTAAATAAAGCCTCCGACAAACCACATTCCGCCCACAATTTTCGCAGGGCGGGGAAGGCTCAACCAGATCCAAAGGCAGAAGAAGAAGCCTGATGCCGGTAATAGGAGGTTCTTTATGACGGGTCGTTTGCCTTTGAATGAGGGGCGAAAATAGAAGCGCCTAATCACAGAAAGATTTACTCCCATAAATGCGAGAAAAGCGCCGAAATTGATGACTTCAGCCGCCCGCTCCCAACTGAGGAACATCGCTCCTAGAAAAGCAATCAACCCAATTACCAAAATGTTGTAAGACGGGACAAGGGATTTTGTGTTGAGGTGCCCGAAGATCCTCCGCGGCAGCGCATTGTCGCGACCCATGCCAAAAAGCAGCCTGGCAGCCCCCGCCTGTCCACTCAGGCCACTACCAACGCTCGCAACAACCAATATAAAGGCCATACCGTCGAAAAGCCCCAGGCCCCCCACTCGCCTTGATACGTCCATGAATGCAGTCTCGAGATTCGGAAAAGTCGTGAAATTTGGCCAGACGAGTTGACCCAGATAGACTTGAAGGGCAGCGAAGACTCCCGTCAGGAAACACACAAGGACAGTAGCGCGCAAAACGTTGCGCTTAGGGTCTTGAACTTCTTCCGAAAGGGTTGTCACTCCGTCGAACCCGATGTATGTCAGTGCCGCCAACGAGGTGGCCGTGGCGATGGATGAGAAGTTGGTCGTCTTGGAATTGTAGAAGGGCTGGATAGAAAACAGTGCTTTCACACCATCCGCACGTGCTAGGTAATGGACGGCAAGTATCATGAAGATACCAATTACCGCACACATCACGACGAGTAACACGATATTGCTGCGGGCGGTCGACCGAATTCCTCGCAGGTTCAGGTACGTAATGAGGACCGCAATAATGCCAGCCCAGATGATGTAAGGAATCTCAGGGAATAACCGGGCGAGCGTCAGCGCTCCGTAAATCGTGTTAATGACCGGAAGGACGAGGTAGTCAAGCAACATCGCCCAACCTGTAAGGAATCCGAGGTGAGGGTTTAACTCTCGACCTACATAGGTGTAAGCGGAACCTGCAGCCGGATAGACAGTCGCCATCCGGCCATAGCTCAATGCCGTGAACATCATGGCGACCATGGCAATCAGGACCGTGGTGACGACGTGTCCTTGGGAGAGCTTGTCGGCGACTCCGAACAGCGGGATTGCTGCGATGGGTTGAATCAGCACTATGCCGTAAAAGACCAGATCCCATAGGGTGAGGACGCGACGAAGTTGTTGATTTGTCGCGGGGGACGCCGATTGCAGAGATAACGATGACTCTGGCACGTATTTGCTCATTTTTGATGCTATCCGAATTAGGGTAAGAAGCCCTTGCCTTTCGAGCTCGTCCTATGTCAGAATCGCCTGTTCGTTTTTGTCCGTAATTCAGTGTTGCGTGTTCATAATGAGCACGACGGATCAAGTTGTCAAGGAGAATCTATTAGCTCGACAGACGAATGACTGGCTGCAGGGTGCGTCATCAAAGGTGGTCTCGAAGACTTGAACACCCAAAGGCCCCGTAGTGCGAACGTATTATATGGAGAATAAAATGGCCAAAATCAAAGCTGGTTTTGTCGGCTTCGGTGAAGTCAATACTCCTCGGGAAATCATTGAAAGGAAGTGCCAGCAGGCCGCTGAGTGGCTACGATCTTCGGATTTGGAGGTGATCAGCACAGCACCGGTGAGCGACGATCCGGATGGAAATGATGTCCGGCGCGCCATCGCTGAGTTGTCGGAGGCCCATTTCGATTTGTTGATAGCTTGTGTGGCCGGATGGATACCCAGTCATGCAGTCGTAAGCGTCGCCACTGAGTTCCGGCATCACCCGATCTTGCTATGGGGTTTGTCAGGGAGAGTGGAGGATGGACGGCTTGTCACAACAGCGGACCAAGCTGGAACCACCGCGTTGCGTCAAACTATGGAGGACTTGGGGTTCAACGTCAAGTACGTCCCAAGCTTCCAGGACGCTCCTCCACCGCTCAATAAAATCGTGACGTTTGCGCGCGCGGCCTCAGCAGTGAATGCACTGCAGAATTCCAAAATTGGCATGATGGGTTTCAGGGACATGAACCTGTACGCGACATTGTACGACGGCGTCTCTTTGCGTGGGCGATTCGGCCTTGAAGTAGAGTTCTTCGAAATGCTGGAAATGGTTCAGCGCGCTGAGCGGATGAGGCCCGAGGCTATAGCCCCCATTCTTGAAACCATCCAGCAGAAGTGGACTTTTGAAAGAGCCGCCAACCCGGAGGTAGTCGAGAAAGGGATCAGATATTACCTGGCCCTCCGGGAGAAGGTCATAGAGCGGAAATATCAGTGCCTTTCGTTGATCGATGTGGACGGAATGAAGAAGCTGCTGCAATTTCCGCCCGCGATGATCTTCATGCTGTTATCGGATGAGCTTAATATATGTACGATTCCAGAAAACGACGTGTTCGGGGCAGTTACCCAATTAATGATACGCAGGCTGACGGGCCAAGCCGGCGCCTACCTGGAATTCTACGAATTCTTTTCCGCCGGCGTCCTGATGGGCGTTCCTGACTACGTGCCATCCGAGATCGTTGATGGCCCAGTCCGAGTCACTCCCACTAGCTTTGGCGGATTCGCGGGCGGACTCCTGAACACCTCTCGCTTGAAGGCGGGAAAAGTTACTCTCTGTCGTCTGGCCAGCTCCGGAGGGAAATATGTCCTCCATCTCGCAACCGGGGATGCGACGGTTCCCGAACGCTGGGAGGAAGCTGGCTGGACTGCGCCGGCGCCGCAACTGCCGGGACTACGTATCCGGTTGCACGGGGACATGGAAGAATTCGCCCAACGAGTCTTTGGACAGCATTACATCCTGTCGTACGGCAACAACACCGACGAATTAACGGAATTCTGCCGATTGCTGAAGATCGACGTTGTGAGATAAGCCGTTCGGTAGGGTTCGGTATCAAACGAAATAAGCTCCACGAGGCGGTTATGAAGAACGAGGCTCTTCTTTTGGGTTTGGATTTGGGGATCTCCACTGTCAAGGCAGCACTATTTACTCTTGAAGGCAGAATGGTCGGCCTGGCGAGCCACGAGTACCTTATTATTCCCGAGGGGGACAAGGTGGAAGTGGACCCGGAGAATTACTGGAGGCCGGTAGCCCAGTCAATCCGTCGGCTCCTTGGAAACTGGCGCGGGAATCCGGAGCATATCGCTGCCGTATCGGTGTCAAGCCACACGGAGACCGTCATCCCCCTGACTGGGGACGGAAAACCGGTAAGGCCAGCGCTTGTCTGGATGGACAACCGATCCCAATGCGAAGCCGAAGAATTGAGCCGGGAATTCGGTCACCAGCGGATCCTGGAAATTAGCGGGCAACAAGACATAACTCCACTCTGGCCAGTAACGAAGCTGCGTTGGTTGAGCAAGAATGAACCTGACACGACCCGACGAACTGCCAAGTTCCTACTTCCCGAAGACTACCTCCTCTACCGGCTTAGCGGCCGATTTGCCGCGGAGCCAAGCATGTGGTCTTCATCCCTGGTACTCGACATCACGCGCCGGAGGTGGTCGGGCGAGTTGCTCGCTTTCGGGGGCATCCGTGCCGAACAGTTGCCTGACCTGTTCTCCTCGGGGGCACCCATTGGGCGAGTCTCTAGTGCCTGCGCTGCGCAGACAGGCCTGAGCACGAAGACTGCTGTGGTCACAGGGGGACTGGATCACGCCTGTGCAGCCGTTGCCGCAGGCAACATCGAGCCTGGTGTTGTTAGCGTGAGCACGGGATCGGTGCTTGCGCTCCTTACCACAATCTGTGAACCCATCTTCGACCGCACAGTGCCGGTGCCTTGCCACATCCATGTAGTTCCGGAGAGATATTGTCTGCTTCCCTGGAGCCAGACAGGTGGTTTGGCATTCAAGTGGTTCAAAGATCGCTTCGTAGACAGCGTTCCGCTAACGACTGAGAGGGAGGCCACAAGCATCTACGATGTTCTGGCTGCGGAGGCCGCCACGGTGCCACCGGGCAGCGGTGGAATCGTGATGCTACCACATCTCGACGGAGCTTTGTTTCCCGAATTCAATCCAAATGCGCGAGGCGTTTTTTTTGGGTTCTCTCTTACCCACACACGGGCTCACTTCGTCCGGGCGTTGTTGGAGGCCGTCGCGTTCATGATCCGGCGCGATTTGGAGGGGTTAAACCGGTTGGGCATTGTGGCGAGGGAACTACGGGTGCTCGGAGGAGGCGCGAAGAGTTTGATCGGGTCTCAGATTAAGGCTGACACATGCGGGTTACCCGTGGTTGTTCCGGCCCAGCAAGAGGCCGCTGTTCTTGGGGCAGCTATTCTCGCTGCGGTTGGCGCTGGTCTGTACGCTGACATACGGTCGGCAGTACAAGCCATGGCTTCGGAAGGCAGTGAGATAAAACCCAACCCCGCCAATCGCGACGCCTACGACAGGGCTTATAACCTTTATGTGTCTTTGTACGAATCCGTAAAGCACCTATACCCTGAGAGTGTCGGAATTTCCAGGATGAGCACGTCGTTAGCGCACTGATTTGCGGCATGCAATTCACTTGGGGAGCTTAATCTCAAGGGTTCTGACCACTCAAAATCAAATTTCGATTTTCCCGTTGTCGCCGGCGATCAGTATGGTGACGCCTCGGTCCTCAAGGTTCCTTCGATCCACGGCCGACAAGCCCTTGTCAGTCACCAAGGTGTGGACCCTGTCGGGTGTGGCATAACACACGAAAGCCTTACGATTGAATTTTACGCTTTCCGTGACCACAACTACCCGATCAGCGATGTCGATCATTTCTAGCTCGAGGCCATAGATGCGAAGATCAGAAGTGTAGAAGCCGCCTCTGCTGTCTGCGCCATCGCAACCGACGAAAAGAATATCAACGTGGAAGCTCTTCAACATAGCTTCCGTCAGGGGGCCATACAGACTCGGAAACTCCTTGCGGACGTACCCTCCAAAGAGCAGTACCTGTAAGGGTGATCCATACAGTTCCTGTACGACACAAAGCGAAGTCGTTGCTACTGTGATGTTCCGATCTTCAGGCGAAAGGTTCCGTGCAACCTCCAGTGCAGTGCTTCCAGTATCAATCATAACTACTTGGCCCTCTCCCACTAAACCGGCAGCCAACTTCCCGATGGCAGCCTTTTCACGGCCGACCGTGTGATGAGGGAATGCATGTTGCAAGAAATGAATCTTGCCGGACGGGACCGCTCCTCCGTGAGTGCGAACAAGGAGGCCTTGATTTTCGAGCGTCCTTAAGTCCCGGCGAATGGTCATGGGCGAGACGTGGTGAAGTTCGGCCAACTGTCCGATGTCGAGTCGTTCCTCTTGCCGGAGAAGATCGACAATTTGCGACTGTCGCACATTCATAATCATAAGGTTGCGAAGTTCCAACAAAAAACCCAGTCTTATGAGATGTTCATACTGAACATCTAATTTATCTTACCCCTCCATTTCCGTCAACTTGAAGAAGCCAACCGGCTACCTGTGAGATTGGCAGAACCTATTTCATCCGACCCCCGTGCGAGAAGAGAAAAACTCTCACTTGACAAGTTGAAATTTGATGGTATAAAGTGAACATTTAATCTATGAAACAGAACATATACGAACATTCGAAAAAGGGTTGTTCCGTCATGCCGACCAGGGTTCAGTCTTGGGCTTATGTAGACCCGACCGCCACACCGCGCATCGTGACTGAAACAGTTCCCGGACCCAAATCTCAGGCTTTGAATGCCCGAGGCATGCGGTACATGGTTGGTTACTCGAGTCAAGTTACGCTCTGCCCGGTTGTTTTCGAGAAGGGTCATGGTGTCACACTTACGGATGTTGACGGTAATACCTACATAGATTTCTCGAGTGGGATTTGCGTGACGACGCTTGGGCACTGCCATCCTAAGGTTAGCGAAGCCATCGCTTCCCACGCCAAAAACCTGATGAATTGCCACGATTTCAATACGCCAGTCAAGGTGGCGTTGCTCGAGAAGCTGGCAGAGACACAGCCCTGGGATCTCACGGGAGTTCAGTTTTACGACAGTGGCACGACAGCGGTGGAAGCAGCATTGCGAGTGTGCCGGGCTGCAACCGGAAAGGCCGAGTTTATTTCTTGTTACATGGACTTTCACGGCAAGACCGGGCATGCGGTGAGTTGCGGCCGCATGAACCCCACTTACGGTGTGGGACGGAGTCAAGGGTTCTACATGGTTCCCCGTCCCGACCCGTACCGGCCGCTGTTTACCAAGGCGGACGGCAGTATTGATACAGATGCGTACATCCAATTTTTTTCCGACTTCATTGAACATGCCACAACTGGCAACGTCGCAGCGTTCGTTTTAGAGCCCGTGCAAGGCTGGTCCGGCTCCATCTTTCCCCCCGCGGATTTTTTCCCTAAACTGCGTCAATTCTGTGACAAAAGCGGCATACTCCTGGTAGCCGACGAGGTACTAACAGGAATGGGGCGCACCGGCAAATACTTCTGCATGGAACATTGGAATACGCGCCCCGATATTGTGACGGTCGGCAAAGGCTTCGGCAATGGGTTTCCGGTCACCGCAATGCTTGTTTCAGAAAAATATAAGGAAAGCATCGATAAGATTTCCGCGTCCACTAGCTACGGCGGAAATCCGATGGCGTGCGCGGCCGCGCTGGCCAGTATCGAAGTTATCGAAGAAGAAGGCGTTTTGGAGCATGCCCAGGATCTTGGCGCATATTTTAATGAACGCATGGTTGCCATGAAGACATCCCATCCGCTCATCGGGGATGTTCGAGGCATGGGTTGCTTGTTGGGCATTGAGCTCGTCAAGGATCGTGCCACGAAAGAACCCTTTGCCGAAGCGGGGAAGTTGGTTTATCAGCGTGCTTTCCAAAAAGGCGTCGCCTGGGTGCCTGCCGGGCACATGTTGCGCATGTCTCCTCCTATCGTCATGGACCTGGAGATTGCCGCAAAGGGGATGGACATAATCGAAGAGTCCATTGCTGAAGTGGAAGGTGAGCTCGGGTATTGAAGATATTTTAACTGATTTCCGGGAAAGGACAGCGATGCCAGTGAGGGGACGCGAGTGTCTGTGATTGCGAGATTAAACCGCCTTTTCGGAGCGGACGGCAAGTGCTTTGAGGTGGCAATTGATCACGGGGTACACCACGAGATCAGCTTCCTCTCAGGCATTGAGAATATGCCCCAGGTGATCGGTACCATCGCTGCGGCCGGTCCTGATGCCATCTTGCTGACCGTGGGACAGGCGCATCTTCTGCAGGAGGTCAAAGCAAGGCAGAGACCGGCCCTGGCCCTCAGGACCGATCCCACAAACCTGTACGGTAATCCCACGCCTGATCATGTGTTTTGCCAGTTAATCACTGAACCCGTCGACCAGGCGTTGGCCTGGGACGCGGTCTCTGTGGTCGCTAACTTGATTTGGGCGCCAGACCAACCGGATTTGTACGATCAGTGTCTGGATAATGTCTGCCGCCTGAAGCCGCAGTGCGAGCGGTACGGCATGCCGTTGATGGTGGAGCCTCTCGCGATGATGTTGGACAAGGAGCGAGGCGGTTACAAGTGTGACCTGGACATCGGCGGGATTGTTGCTTTGGTAAGGCAGGCCGTTGAATTGGGCGCAGACGTAGTCAAGGCTGACCCCTGCAAGAACCTCAGTGAATACCACAAGGTTGTCGAAGTGGCGTCCCCAAAGCCGGTGCTGGTTCGCGGCGGCGCGCGGGTATCGGATGAAGAGGTCCTTGCTCGGACATACGCGCTTATGCAACAAGGAGCTTCGGGAATTGTCTATGGCCGGAACATCTTCCAGCATCCGCATCCTGAAAAGATGATCCAGGCATGCAACGCCATCATTCATGAGGGGGGCAGCGTGTCGCAGGCAATGTCGATCCTAACGTCTGCCGAGGAGGACATTCGATCAATTCCTTGTTCCAACTGATCAAGCTGCGTGGTGAACCAACTGGTTCCGTCTATGCGCTTGCGGTAAAGGGGAGCTTGCCAGGTGAAAATCTGAGAGGGAGAACTTCTCAAAATGACGAAGCTCAGAGCTCGAATTATCAGTCCGGAGTGTTACGATTTCGCGCCACGATAAATTGTAGCTTCGCAACGTGTGAAAGTGCTTCGAGGAGGCAATATGCGACAGTTACTTTTTGGACTAGCAGTGCTGTGGTTCCTTAGTTCCGTACCGGGTCTGGCTCAGAATCTAGCAACGATCGTCGGTACCGTGACCGACCCCTCTGGGGCTGTGATTCCAAACGCGCGCATTACTGTATCCAATGCGGAGAACGGTTTTGTGCGGCACCTGAAGACCAACTCCGCAGGCGCCTACACGGTCCCCTCCATTCCCATAGGAACCTATATCGTTAGTGTCGAGGCAAGCGGATTCGCGCAAGCCATCCGAAGCGGCGTGGTGATTTCGGTGGGGGAAACACGACGAGTCGATTTTCATTTGGCTCTCGGTTCAGGAACGCAAAAAGTCACGGTAGTGGAACAGCCCGTTCAGGTTCAGACGGACACGGGCAGCATCTCCACGCTGGTAACGGGCGCAGAGATTACTCAGCTTAACCTGAACGGACGGAACTTTACAAATCTAGCCCTTCTGGTTCCGGGCGCGGCGCCGGGATACGGTTACAATCCGTTCAGCGTCGGTGTTCTCGCGTTTTCAGGTATTTCATTCAATGGCAGTCGAACGGAGTACAACAATTTTGAGATCGACGGCCTAAGCAGCTTTGACCAAGGCGAGGGCAGTGGCGGAGAGATGACCTATCCTGATATCGACGCGATCGCAGAAATGCGCGTCACCACTTCTGCTTACGACGCGGAATATGGCAATAGCGCCGGCGCAACAATGGAGGTCGTCACAAAGTCGGGGACGAATAAATTTCACGGAGACCTATTCGAATTCGTTCGCAATAATGCCTTCGACGCCAACGATTGGTTCTTGAACCGAACCATCGCGCCTCCGGGTGGCAATGCCCCCGCAGTTCCACTGAAGTGGAATGACTATGGGTTCACGGTGGGAGGGCCGGTTTACATTCCCCAAATCTACAACGGACGGAAATTCAAGACCTATTTTTTCTGGTCGGAAGAATGGAAGAAGGAGAGTCAAGGGACAGTCATTAATGCGGGGGTACCATCGGTGATGGAGAGACAGGGAGATTTTTCGCAGTGCGACCCCAAGTCAGGTAGCTATAACCCAGTGGTCGCCTCGAATTGCGTTTTGCCGACCAACCCTGCCACGGGCCAGCTTTTCGCGGGTGACCAAGTGCCGATCGATCCGGCCGGCGAGGCGTTACTCAACGGTCTTTTCCCTCTTCCCAACAATGGCATCGATAACTACACCGCCGCCCCCAACCTGCCAACATACTTTCGGGAAGACATGATCCGTGTAGACCAGCACATCGGTGATAAAACGTCTGTCTTTTTCCGCTACATTAATGATGCGTTTGACGAAAATTTTATTCCCACGCTCTGGGTGTCTGCTGAGTATCCCACCGTCGAGACTCTGTGGACCAGCCCCTCAAAATCGGCCGTCTTAAACCTTGCTCGAACCATTCGGCCCAATTTATTGAACGAGGTCATGATCGGCTTTTCCGGGGACGTGAACACCCTTAATGATACTACTGGGTTCGCTTCCCCCGCTGGTTCTGTCGACAAACCGGCCTCATGGAATGTGCCAAACATTCTCCCGAGCAACGCGAGCACTCGTATTCTCCCAGGGGTGTCGGTTTGCGGAGGCTTGCCGTTCTGTGCGACCGAGTCGACGGGCTATAACTACGGGTACTGGGGGCCCGTAACGCAATTTAAAGACAACCTTGCATGGACCAAGGGCAACCACCTCCTAAGGATGGGTGCGCTCGTGATGCGTATGCACCTCAACCAGAGCACAGAGGCCGGCGAGCTACCCCAGGGCTTTTTCTCGTTTAGTAACTCTGCTCCGAACTCCACTGGAAACGCACTTGCCGACATGTATGTGGGACGCATCGCGAGTTACCAGGAACTCGGCCAAGTGATTAACGGCGTTCCCCTCGGTGGATCTGTTTACGGCGACTGGCGAGAGTGGGACTTTGAGCCGTACGTTCAGGACGATTGGCGGGCAACCCGTCGGCTGACGCTAAATATCGGCGTACGCTATTACATGCCAACCGGATATTCTGACGTGCGTAAGCCAAATCTTGATTCAATCTTCATGCCGAGTTTGTACAATCCAGCGGCCGAAGCCCAGCTTGATAGCAGTGGCAATCTTATCGCCGGCACCGGTGATACCTATCTCCAGTATGGAAACGGGCTCCTGGAATGTGGCGTAGGGCAAATTCACTCGGGGTGCTTGGTCCCTTACCGTGGTGGCATTGCGCCTCGTTTTGGGTTTGCATGGGATCCCACAGGTTCGGGAAAGACGGTGCTAAGAGGTGGATACGGGATTTCTTATGATGTGTCGAACGGTAATGAAGGAGCGGGAGGCTTCTTCGGGAATAACCCTCCAGTTGTAGCGACTCCTACGGTCTATTATGTCAACGGGTATAGCAACATCACTTCCGCAGTCGCCCCGCTACCACCGACCAGCATGGACAACGAATCCTACTATCAGAAGTGGCCAAGCGTGCAACAATTCAGCCTCGGAATTGAGCATCAATTTCCAGGGAATAACTTGCTCAGCGTCAGTTACGTCGGCGATCTGGGTAGGGATCTCGAGTTAGACCGGAACATGAACCAAGTGCCGGTGGGGATGGGCTATGAAACCGTCCCTGCCTTGGCCGGAACTCCGGGTTGCAATGCCCAAGGGAGCTGCGATGTTCAATATATCTTGGAGAACAACCTGGAGCCGAGTACCTTTTTTGTGCCCTTCCGGGGCTACGGAACCATCACCGATCGGGCATGGTCGGGGAGCTCAAACTACAACGCACTGCAACTAGATTTCCGGCACCCGGTCGGTCACGGCCTTACCTTTGAGGTTGCGTACACGTGGTCGCATACACTGGACAACCTTAGTTCGAATGCCGTGAACGAAGAAGATCTGAGCCGATGGTATGCGAACTCAAGCGTCGACCAGCCTCAAATGCTAGTCATGAACTATATCTATGACGTGCCGTTCTTCTTGCATTCGACCAACGCCTTTGCGCGCAATTTTCTTGGCGGCTGGGAAGTCAGCGGAGTAACCAGCTTCCTTTCGGGAAATCCGATATCTATTAGCTGCGGCATTGCTGGAATGAGCAGTGGCGTCGGAGGACCCGTGATGTGCAACTCCATCGGCCACTTCGGGGTTGATAAGGGTGTGACCGACGATCCGCAATTCGGCCCAACGCCAACCTGGTTCAATCCTGCCACACTTGGACAGATTCAGATAAGCCAGCTTGCCGCTAATAATGAGCCTGGAATGTTCGGTTACATGGGGGCTGATTCGCTTCTTGGGCCCGGTCGGAACAATTGGGATCTGGCACTGCTGAAGAATATTAGATTGCCATGGATCACTGAGGAGAAGTCTTCTTTGCAATTTCGCCTTGAGACGTTCAATACATTCAATCATCCGCAATGGAACGGAGTTAATGCTTCGTGTGGTGGGGAGACGCCGCCCGGTACACCGTGCAGCGGGAATGCAAACAATCTGGGCAACGGCGAGGTGACCAGCGATTGGCCTACTAGAGAAATCCAATTGGGACTGAAATTCATCTTTTAGGTCTGCAGAAAGCAAGACCTTCCTTGATCAGCCGCACTGGAGATAATGAGCCGGCCCGAAGCGGGCGGCAGCCTGCGGCAGCAGTGGAAAAACCTGCGGCCAACGAGTTTGATTGTGTGACGGCACGCCGCAGGGTGCGTCTCCACGACCGAACCGCCCCACGGAACGCTCCGCCGCTCGTCAAGGCACTCACAACACGATTCGGTGTTTTTGCAATCCGTTCGTATCTGCACGGTGTGGCTTTTGGGGAGTAGTGCCCTGAAAGGCGTGGCATTGAAGTTTGATTGAAAAGAATTCAGGGTGGTCGCCGTATTGTGCGAAAGGAAGCCTCTTTTTCGCCGGCTTCCGAGGAACCTATTCGAGGTTCTGTCAAAAGGCTTCCGCTAGCGGCCTCAGATCTTGGTGTGCACAGGTTTGTGAATGTTTTGTGCACTCATGAGCCGGGTCACCTCCGAACGAAGGGGTCCGCTATGCGAACTTCCCATGTTACGTACAGACTGATGGTTTTGTGTATTTCTTGCTTCTCATCTGGGGCGAAAGCCAGGAATGGATTGCAAAGAGTCTTAGAAAAGCGATAAGCGGCGCCTACATTGCTCTATGCTTCGCCGAGGGGACGTGCGGCCGGCAGAATTTTCCGCAAACTGGGTGCAGTTCTGACAGGCTGAGCGAGGTTTCTCGAAAGGCGCTTTAAGGGAGTGTGAGATGGATAGCATTCGGCCTGATCGTCGGCAATTTCTCAACTTTCTCGGTCGGACGGCGATCGGAGGTATATCTCTCCAGGGTATGAGGGCCGTTGCGTCTTCACCCGGTCTCTTCACGGCGGATGGGACCGTGGCCCCAACTCGAATGGGACCGCCTGCCGGTTGGAAAAGTACCTGCATTGTTGATGTTTCAAAACCGGGCGCGGCTGTAGCCGATATTTGCAGAGGGCAGCAACTTGAAGGTGGATTCGATCACGAGTTCGAGGGGGGATTATATGCGCAGCTCATTAACAATCCTTCGTTTGAGGCGCTAAATAACCCCATCGCGGAGTGGTATTTGGTGAAAACAGGATCTTCCAAAGGCAATTTGTACGCACAAACTTCTTCCGATACTACGATGCTCAATAGTCGTCAAGAACATTGTATTAAGCTTTCGGTTAGTTCGGTGGATTCAGGAAGCGTGGGGTTGGCCAACGGAGGCTACTGGGGAATCGGGCTGAGAAACGACACACGCTACAAGGTATCTTTCTGGGCCAAGAGAGGTTCGAATTTTGCTGGAACGCTAAGGGCCAAGCTGGAAAGCAATGACGGTGTTGCTTACGCGGAATCGGAAGGGTTTAGGCCAACCTTGAGCTGGCAGCATTTCGATTGCGAACTCACCACCAGAGGTATATCAAGCGTTAGCGGAAACAATCGCTTTGTATTATATGCCTCGACAACTGGAGATGTTTATTTCGATGTCGTGACAGTCATGCCACCTACTTGGAAGAATCGACCGAATGGCCTGCGGCCCGACTTGGCGGAGAAGCTGGTTGGCCTAAAGCTTAAATATATACAGTTTCCAGGGGGCTGCACGGCGGAGTCTGCCAGCGTGAAGGCCTGTTGGGACTGGAAGAATTCCATCGGCCCGATCGAACAGAGGGCGGGTTCCACAAGAAATCGATGGGGTTACAAGAACGACTTGTATTTCGGTTTGGATGACTACCTTCAATTGTGCGCGGATTTGGGCGCGGAACCGGTTTATGTCACCTCAGCTGGAATCAGTGAAGTTCCTCAGGACAAAAAGTGGTGGGGCATTTGTCCGCTGGATAAGATGCAACCTATCATCGATGATATTCTGGATTTATTGCAATACTGCAAGGGATCCACTTCGACCCCGTGGGGAGCTAAGCGGGCGGCCAACGGTCATCCAGCGCCCTATCATCTCAGGTATGTTGAAATTGGCAACGAAAATGGGGGCGAAACAGCACGTGAATATGGCCTACGATATGTCACGATCCGTCAGGCCTTATTAGCCCATTATCCTGATTTGAAGATCATGTTCAACGGCCTTCAGCAGAGGTGGGTCCTTCCGCCCTCTCTTCGTGATCCTGTTGATTTCGTCGATCAGCATTTTTATATGAGAGATCTTTCAGGCTTATACCACAGGTTCGACATGATCGACCCGGCCTGGAAGAAAGTTTGTGTGGCTGAGTACGCATCCTCAATTTATGGAAATGGAGGCAATGTGATTGGCAATTTGGGAGATGCCCTTGGAGACGCTGTGTTTATGCTGGGATGCGAAAGGAACTCGGAGAAAATGTGGTGGACGGGCTACGGTAATTATGGAGGCATCGTTGGTCATGCCCAATTTGGACCTTGTATGGTTTGGAATGACGCTGTCTCTAACTTTGCAGCACCTTCCTACTATATGGAAAAAATGCTCTTCTCCGATAACCTGGGGACGCGTCTTTTGCCCTTCACGCAAACCACGGCCTATTGTTTCTGGTCTGCATCTATCGACACGGCATCCGGGAAACATGACGTTCTCCTTAAAGTAGTCAATAATCATTGTGTAGCGGAAACAGTAAATATAACTCTCAAAGGTGCCGCCGAGGTTGATCCTGCAGGTCAATCTACTGCCCTAGCAGGGGCCCCTGGGGATGAAAATTCACTTGCGAAGCCAACCAAGGTATTTCCAATAACAGGGACATTCGTAGCAGGCACCAGTTTCAAATACTGTTTCCCGGCTCACTCGATTACCGTTCTGAGAATTGGATCAGTGCTGTCCGGTTAAAACTCGAATAGATTCGGCTGATTAGCAATCCTTGGGTTATCGGCTTCATCTACAACATTGCAAAAACCCTGTGAAATCGAGCTTTTTTCGAAAATCGTGACACTGAGAATTTGAAGAGGGGATATCCACTTGACTCACCTAACCACAACCTCTAGTATGCGAGCCCATGGAGGACTATCCCCGGACGTTGGCGAAACTCGAGGCTCGCTTCAGCTTCGAGCAGGCATGTCGGGAGTATCTGTTCCCGCTTTGGTGGCCGGAAGGATTCCGATGTCCGCGCTGCGGTGGCACCAAGGCCTGGCCACTGCGTTCGATTCTGTGGCGGCGTGCGAGTTGCGTTCACGAAGTCTCGGTGACGGCAGGAACGATCTTTGCAGGACACGCACGCCCCACTGACAATGTGGTTGCGGGCGATCTGGTGGGTGACCACCCAGAAGAACGGCGTCAGCGCTCTGCGGCTGAAGCAGGTGTTGGGCCTGGAAAGTTGTCAAACCGCCTCGGCGTGGCTGCATAAATTGCGCCGGGCGATGGTGAGGCCGGGCCGGGACCGACTCGCCGGAACGGTGGAGGTAGGCGAGACCTATCTTGGTGGCATGGAAAAGGGTATGCGTGGTCGGCAGACCGAAAAGAGGGCATTGATCGTGGTGGCAGCGCAGGAAGATGGCCGCGGTATCGGCCGTATACGGATGCGACGCGTCGCCGATGCCTCGGCCGTGAGTCTGATTCCATTTCTGCAAGACTCCACTGAACCGAGCAGCGTGGTGCATACGGATGCGTGGCTGGGCTACGAGCCTCTGGAGAGGACAGGCTACCGCCATCGGATCACCTTTCTTCGAGGTCATAAGAAATCTCCCTCCGATTTGCTGCCAGGGGTCCATCGGGTTATCTCGCTGTTGAAGCGATGGGTGCTCGGCTCCCGCCAGGGGTCCGTCAGTGCCGAACACCTGGATTCTTACCTGGACGAGTTCACATTTCGATTCAACCGCCGAAGGTCGTGCAGTCGGGGCAAGCTGTTTTTGCGCCTCGCCCAGCAGGCGATGGCCGTGGAACCAGCAACTTACGTATCAATTGTCCAAACAGCCCGGGGAAAACACAACATATAGGGGTTCGGTGAGTCAAGTGGATACTTCCATTTGAAGAATTTGAGAGAGAGACCCAGGTCGCGCCCCAGTTGCTTTTTGACCATCACCCCCAGACCATTCCAAACCGGGGGCTGACCGAAGTTTGGCAGACGGAGGTTTCTGTTTTGAACGTAAGGTCGTCGCCGGGACTTATAGAGTTACCCTTATACCTAAAGTTGGGACTCGCACTTGTACAGGAGACACTCGATCATTCAACTGGTATTCCAAACAGCCTTTACCTTGCATACGCAACTCCACGAAGTTGCGTGGGGGAGGGTGAGGAAATAACAGTAAAAGGGCCCCGATCTGGCTTGGACTCGTGGCGTATAGAATTCGATCCAATGCTGGAGCTAGGCGGGTGAGCGCCACAGTGGAGATTCCCAGGCTGGAAAGACCAAAACAGACCAAGTTGAAATTGCGCGTGCCTGGCAGGCCGCGGATACAATCGGTAGCTACGAACGGGCGCGAACGGAGTAAACAACTACCGCCTGGGAGGGGGTAGCTTTATGGAGTTGTCGATTACAAATCGGCTGTCGTCATGAACGGGTTCTCCCTCTTGCTCCTCAATGTACGCTTGGACCATCTCGTCCGTCAGATTTCCTGTGCTGACTGCAGGGTATCCTCTCGCCCACAGTTGACGACCCCAAAACTGTTTCCTCAAATGCGCAAACTCCTGAAGGAATATCCGCGAACTGACGCCTTTCAGCCATTGCACGATCATGCTGACATCCACGTGCGGCTTATAGGCAACCAGCACGTGAATGTGGTCGCTTGCCGCTTTCCCCGACAGGATCGTGATCTCATGCTCCATCGCAATCTGCCGAATCAGGTCGCCCACACAAAGCGCCACCTGCCCCGTCAGTACCTTCTTCCGATACTTCGGAATCAAGACCAGATGCACTTTCAAATCGTGCTTCGTGTGCGCGCCCAGTTGGTACCGTTTCACGCGACCACATTACACGACTCTGATCTTCACCTGCAAGGCGAGGGGTTTCCACCATCCCTGATGAGGACACTAAGTTCGATTCCACCACGGAGGCTACCGAGTTGACCGGGGTGGCTGGCATAAAAGTTGGTTATCGTTTAGGGAAAGCCAGCAAGTGAATCGCGAGTGCCTGGATACAATTGCGTCAGGATAATGAATTCTTTGGGTTCGGTTCAAGGAGCCTCGAATTGACTGTTTATCACAAAGAGATGACTGTGACCAGTAAGCTGCCAGTTACCTTTCACGACGTCAGCTCCGGGGTGGAACAGGCTGTTAGAGAATCAAGGGCTAAAGCTGGAATAGCGACTGTTTATTCTCAGCACACGACATGTAGCGTTATTTTGCAAGAGGAATCGCACGACACTACATATGACGGCACCAAATATATTCTCCAGGACCTGGTAGATGTTCTTGAGCGAATTATTCCCAAATGCCTCCATGAGCGTCAGTATCTGCACCCTGGTCCCAAACATATCAAGCATGCCACCAGGAACCTTGGAGAGGAGGCGGAATGGAGTTTGAACACCGATGCACACCTGCGGTCCTGCCTGGTAGGTCGATCCGTAACTATTCCGGTCATCTCCGGAAGACTCGAGTTGGGGCAATTTGGCCGGATCTACTTCGTGGACTTCGATACGGTGCGCGCAAGGAAGCGAATCGTGCACATCCAGATCGTGGGGGAGTAGCTGATGCGCTGCAAAACAGCTATCAGGAAACCTCTCTTTGAACTCGGATTAAAGGGATACTTATACGGTCTCAAAGCCGTCCAACTGGCCCGAGCTGCCAATCGGATTAGTCGGCGCTACGAGGTCACCATCGTCTTCACACCACAGTGTGTGGACGTCTCACCCATAGCGAAGGCAGCAAGGAGTCTTTTCGTATTTTCCCAGCACTTGGATCCGGTGCGGGAAGGGAAGGGTAGTGGCAGCATCTTGGCCGAAGCGGTGAAAGCCGCAGGTGCTGCCGGTGTCCTCTTGAACCATTCTGAGAAGCCCATGACTCGGCGTGATTTGGCACTTACCGTCCAAAGGGCAAAGGAAGTGGGATTGCTTACTATGGTGTGTGCGAATTCCCCGGCAGAGGCCGCCGTCGTCGCGCGCTTGAAACCGGACATGATTTTGGCGGAACCCCCCGAGTTGATTGGGGGGGCTGAGTCAGTCGCGGCCGCGAGCCCGGATTTCATCATTCAAGCTATTGAAAGCGTCAGGAAGATTGATCCCTCCATCTTGATCTTCGGTAGCGCCGGCATCCACACGCCGGCCGATGCGGCGGCAGTTATCCTGGCTGGCGCTGATGGCACTGGCAGCAGCAGCGGGGTCCTCTGCTCCGTTAATCCTGCTGAAACGCTCGAACAAATGGTGATAGCAGTGAAAGAGGCTTGGAAGAAAACACACCTTGCCAAGCGGAAGAACCTTAACGCTTCCGAAGTGGGTTGAATTCCAACAGAGGTACGAAATGCGACGCGGGATTTCACGTAACCCGTTTCGGGGTCATCGAACTGAAGCTGCGATAAACCGTCATAAGCCCGAAAGGGCTCGATGGCGGCAACGGAATTGCTCGCTGATGCTGCTCTGGCAGTTCCCATCCAGAAACAGATTCCTTGGTTTCGGAAGAACGGGAGATTTCGGTGTCATCACTGCAACTGCTGCAAAATTGCCTGATGCCGATTAACACCATCCTGGTGGAGCGCACGGTCGAGCGGCAGAAACTCTGGAATCAATCGAAACCAGAGGACTTCAGAGGTATTACGCCACTGTTCTACAGTCACATCAACCCCTACGGGAGGTTCGGCCTCGATCTCAGCCGTCCTTCGTTTTTAGAAGCGGCATGACGGACAGGCCGCCTTATGGCGGTTTATCGCAGCTTCAGTTCGATGACCCCAAATGTACTGTAAGGCTGACACGTAGCCTGTTTTAGGGACGGCTTCGCGGCACGTGTGAGGGGTAAAAGAGAAAGAAATGGATTTGCTCTATCGACATACTATCCCCAAAGCGCTGAATGAAATTCGAAATCGAGGAGGGTCGAGATGAAAAGGCGAACGGTTCTCGTTGGACTGGTTCTCTTGATGGGGGCCTGCCAGCGTCAGGCGAGCGTCGGACAGAAAGCAGCCGTGGCTCGGAAATCGCCCGCGGCTGTCAAGGGCCCCCTCACGCCTGCGGAGCTTTCGGCCTTCACGGCGCTCGACCCGATTGACGCCCACTCGCACGTTTATGTGACCGATCCCGCCTTTATCGGAATGCTGAAGCAGCTCAACGTGCACCTCGTGGACATTTGCCTCGACGACGACCGCACGCCCGCGCTCGCGAATCTGCCGCTCGAGATTCGCCGGGTCGAGAATTTTGTCAAGGCGAGCGGCGGGCGTGTGTCATTTTGCACGAGCTTCGATCCGTTTCCGTTCGCGAAGCCCGGTTTCGTGCAAGCGGCGATTCGCCGGATCAATCGCGACTTCAGCCAGGGCGCGATCGCAGTCAAAATATGGAAGAACATCGGCATGGAAATCAAAGACGCGAAGGGGCGCTATCTGATGCCGGATAATTCCGTATTCGAGCCGATCTATCGCGATATCGCCGCGCACCACAAGACTCTGATTGCGCACCTCGCCGAGCCCGACTCCTGTTGGAAGCCACTCACGCCGGCCTCTCCCGACTATGGGTATTACAAGCACAATCCCGAATGGTATATGTACGGCAAAGCTGGCGCTCCGTCGAAGGCTGAAATTCTTCGCGCGCGAGATCATTTGCTCGAGGAGAATCCGAAGCTGCGCGTGGTCGGTGCTCATTTGGGCAGCATGGAATCAAACTTCACCCAATTGGGCGAGCACTTCGACCGTTACCCCAATTTTGCCGTGGATATGGCCGCGCGGATGCCCTACGTCATGATGCTTCCGCGCCAATTCGCCGTAGCCTTCATCACGAAGTACCAGGATCGTTTGATTTACGGGACCGATCTCGACTACATGCCGGGCGCGAGCTCAGCGGCGACCATCAAGAGATGGCAAAATTATTACGCGCGCGATTGGCGCTTTCTCGCCACGAGCGATTGGGTGGAATATTTGGACAAGGAATACCATGGCCTCGACCTGCCAGAGCCGCTACTCGAAAAACTCTACCATGCAAATGCTGTTCACTGGTTTCCAGGCATCCTCGCCGGGCAGAAGTGAAATGACGCGCAGGATTCTTCAACGTGCGGAAGGTTTCCCTCAGCGATCAATTTCAGCCGTGCGTTGAAAATCAAAGTCTGTTCGGGCGCGGGTCGTCGGATATGAAAAGCGGCCTGGCCGCGATGATCGTATCCGTCCGGTGAAACCACCTTCCACAGTTGAGGTTTCCGTCCGATAATTCCCCCGACATTTGGTCTGCAAGACGACGTGCGCAGTGCGCACGTGGAGATTGAACCCGGAGGTACGGAATGAGCATTGGCAAGGGTGACGCGAAAAAGGCGAGATATCGGCAGCAGACGTTGGGCGAGGCGGCGCGGAGCGGATTATGGATCCGCGAGTTCTGTCGGCGACGGCGGCTGAAGAAGAGTCAGTTTTACTGGCGGCGGTATCGGCTTCGCACGGCCCGTCCGGAACGGGCCATATCGAAGTCGGGGGGAAGGGAGGGAACCGCGAGCTTCGCCCTAGTCAGCGAGGACACCGCCGGGGACGCTGGGATCGAGTTGGTGTTAGATGGCGGGCGGAGGGCGCGCTATGTGCCGAGACGGGAGCGCGTGGATGAGAACCAGTTGTTCCTGTTTGCGGCTGAGGTTCTGGCCCAAGCCGGGAAGACGCCTCCCCCTCTGAGAAAAGCCATGCGTGCGGGTCGTCATCGAAGTCCAAGCCTCCACGTCTTGAGCATGGCCGGGGAAGGTTACCGAAATCGTTAAAGCGCCAACGCGTGATGCACGACTTGGCGGAAGACCAGTAGCAATGCGGCGGTGCAGGTAATTAACACTGCAAATTATACGGTGATCGGTACAATCACTGTTGGAAGCCTCCCGGTTGGGATCGCCCTTAAACCGTGATACGGCGACATGAAGCGCACGGCCTGCACTGCGTTCCATAGAGTTTATGAGGGAATACTCAAAAGACCCGTTGATGCCCGCAGCCGCCCCCTCGGGGCGGTCTTCCCAGGGCCGTAGAAACTGCAAGAGGACGCTAAGAATATGCGGATCGATCGGGACGAAGGCAGTCTTTCTGTTGTTGGCATGCGCTTGTTGGGCTGCCCAGCTTGCGAAGGCGCAGGGTGTGTCTTTCGATCCCGTGGAAGTTGTTCATGTTGCAGAACCACATTGGCCACCGAGGAGTGTGGCTGTTGGCACTGTAATCCTGAAGGTCGTCGTAACCAAATCAGGAACTGTAGGCCACGTTAAGGCAGTACACGCGATTCCGTTGCTCACCGCAGAAGTGGAGCGAACGGTTAAGCAATGGAAATTCAAACCTGCAAGGCTCGATCATAGAGCGGTAGAGAGCTCCATAATCGTGTCATTCGGATTCAGCACCTCATTTACTCCCGGGCGCCGTTGGACGGCGGGGTTCCCGCCGACGAAGCTGTCATCCTTCAGCCCCATCCAAATTCTTTCTACCGAGGGCGCTCCCTACCCCTTCACGAGTCTGGCCGCTGGCGCCGCTCCGTACGTATGTGTGATATTGCGGGTCACGGTGGGCAGATCGGGTTCCGTTGACGACATTGCCGTGATCCGGGGCACACCATCCCTGACAGAAGCTGCGGAGCAAACGGTCAGGAAGTGGACATTCCGGCCTGCCAAACTCAACGGAAGCCCCGTAAGCAGCGAGACGATCGCCTCCTTCACATTTCGTGTCGTCGGCAACCAGGAGGGGCCTATCTAAATCTGCTCTCCCTGCCGGTAGCGCTCGCCGTAATTCGAGATGGATTCCTGATTGTTACGGACATACTGAAGTTGTCCAGGCCTCCTGGATTTGTTTTCCTATTTCTTTTGAGGAGGCTGTGATGGCCGGATCTCGATCCGACTGACGAGAGCATGGCCGGGGTAGCAGTAAAGGTCGATGACCGCGCGGGCAATGTCCGCGCCGGACAACTTCCAGGGCTCATGGAGGCCGCTGCCGGGCGGGCCTGCGAAATCCGTGGCCACGCTTCCCGGCATAATCATCGTGACACGGATGCCGTCATAGCGAACGTCTTGCATCATGGCCTCGCTGAAGCCGTTCAGCCCGAATTTGGAGGCGTTGTAGGCCGCTCCGCTGGGTATCGGATGGACGGCCAGGAGGGTTGAGATGTTAAAGATGTGGCCGCCGGCGCGCCGCCGCATGATGGGTATTGCTTCGCGGCAACAATAAAACGAGCCGGAAAGGTT
>JASHON010000092.1 GCA_030041095.1 Terriglobia bacterium | reverse complement strand
TTCGGCCGCCTGCCGCTCGGTTTCGAGCGCAATGAAGGGCAAGTGAGCCGCAAGGTCCAGTTCCTGGCTCACGGACCCGGCTATACGCTCTTTCTCGCCTCCGCCGGCGAAGCCGTTCTCGCGCTTCGTCAATCCGCCTCCGCATCCTCGGTGCTGCGCTTGCGGCTGGTGGGAGCGAAAGCGGGGGCCAAGGGCGAAGGCGAAGATGAACTGCCGGGCAAGGCCAATTATTTTATTGGCCGCAATCCGAGCGGATGGCATCGGGACGTGCCGATGTTCGGGCAGGTGAGATATGAGGGGGTGTACTCGGGGATCGATGCGGAATATCGAGGGCAAGGAGGGGAGCTGGAGAGCGAGTATGTGGTGGGCGAGGAGGGGGATTTAAGGCAAGTGAAGCTGGAGGTGGAAGGGGCGAAGGGCGTGAGGATGGAGGGGGCGGGGGGGATGGAGATTGAGACGGCGGGGGGGAAGGTAGAGTTGAAGCGGCCGGAAGCGTGGGCGTACGAGGGAGGGGAGAAGCGGGCGGTAGGGGTGAAGTATGTGTGGGCGGGGAAGGACGAAGTAGGGTTTGAGGTAGCGGGATGGCGGCGGGGGGAGCGGGTGGTAATTGACCCGGTACTGACGTATTCGACGTATCTGGGCGGAAGCGGTGGTGACGTGGGCAACGCCATCGCCATCGATAGCTCGGGTGACGCCTATGTCGCTGGCAGCACGGCTTCCACAAATTTCCCGGTGAAGTCCCCTGAACAATCCACCGGCCACGGCCTCACGGATGCATTCGTCACTGAGGTGAATCCCTCGGGTACGGCGATCGTCTATTCCACTTACCTTGGCGGCAGCGGCCCCGATTCCGCGCAAGGAATTGCCATCGATTCCACGGGCGCCGCTTACATTACAGGAACCACTTCCTCCGCGGATTTTCCAGTCACCACGGGCGCCTTCCAGACTGCTTTGGGGACGTCTCAGGCTCCAACCGGCGGTTCCATAACGACCGCGTCCAATAACGCCTTCGTCGCCAAACTCAGCGCGGGCGGCTCGACACTTGCTTACGCTACGTATCTTGGCGGTAGCACCGCGGAGTACGGCCAGGCGATCGCAGTGGATTCAAGTGGAAATGCGTACGTGACGGGCTCGACACAGTCGTCGAATTTCCCGGTCAAAAATCCGCTTCAGGTTGGCCTGAACGGAACGTCAGACGCGTTTATCACGGAAGTGAATCCGGCGGGGACGGCGCTGGTGTTTTCGACGTATTGGGGCGGTTCGGGAAGTGAATCCGGCCAGGCCATTGCCCTTGACACTCAAAATGATATTTATGTAGGCGGCGACACCAGTTCGACCGATTTCCCCACTCAGAGCCCTTTACAAAGTGCTAACGCCGGAGGAACGGATGGTTTTGTGGCGGAGTTTAAGCCTGCCGGCGCCTCGGTAGTTTTTTCCACTTATCTCGGCGGCAGCGGTCTGGATGAGGTGCTTGGCCTGGCGGTCGATGCTGCAGGGGAAATTTACGTTGCCGGGGAAACGCAGTCAAGCGACCTTGCCGTTACGCCAGGCGCGTTTCAGACTACTTTCGGAGGCGGTACGGATGGCTTCGCCGCTAAATTGGCTCAGGCCGGAACCGCAATCACTTATCTGACCTATATCGGCGGCAGCGACGTGGACGAGGCCAATGGAATTGCCCTGGATTCTTCCGGCGACGCGTACGTGGTGGGTTATACGCAATCCACGGATTTCCCGCTGCAGAATCCGCTCCAGCAAATTATCGGCATCTACGGGGCCGGGACGTGCATCTCCGGAACCACCGGGCTGCCCAGCGTCTGCTCGGACGCATTCATCACGGAACTTACGCCATCGGGGGCTGGCGTCTACTCGACCTATTTGGGAGGCTCGCACGCCGACGTTGCCGAAGCAGTGGCTGTGGATTCTTCGGGCTCCCCTTACGTAACCGGCACGACGCAATCGTCGAACTTCCCTGTCATCGCCGGCGCGCTGCAGGGCGCTTACGCCGGCTCGGGGACATCGGGCAACGTTTTCATCGCAGAAATCGGCTCCAGCAACCAGCCGGGGGTGGCCTTGACGCCGCAGGTGGTCAACTTTGGCAGCCAGACGCTTAACCAGGCCAGCACAGAACAAACAATCACCGTGATCAACGAAGGCAGCGCGCCGCTCAACATAAGCCAGATTACGGTTCCGGCGCCATTCAACGAAACGAACAACTGCGGAACGTCGCTGACGGCAAGCGGCGGCAATTGCGCGATCAACGTCACGTTCACGCCGACGGTATCGGGCTCTGTGACCAATGAGCTGACGATCATCGACAACGCGGCCGGCAGCCCTCAGCAGGTGGCCGTGAGCGGGACGGGCACGGCTGGAGGCGCGGGCACGCTGACCGTTACACCTTCCGCTCTGACGTTCACCAGGCAGACGATCGCTACAACGAGCGCCGCGCAGGCGGTGACCATCATCAACAACAGCAGCGCCGCCGTCACCATCACCTCGATCTCGATCAGCGGCGATTTCAGTGAGACCAACAATTGCGCCGCCACGCCGTTCGTGATGAACGTGGGCCAGAGTTGCGAGGCATTCATCACCTTTGCGCCGACGACGGGCGGCTCACTGACAGGAACGTTCACAGTGACTTCAAACGGAGCCGGCGCCGCGGATGCCAGCCTCACCGGCACGGGCGCTACGGTTTTTACGCTCTCGGCGACGAGCCCTTCGAGCACCATTCTGGTTGGAACGACGAAGACGATGTTTTCGATTTCGGCGGCAGCGCCCCCCACTTTCACTTCCAATATCAGCCTGAGCTGTTCGAGTGGCGTGACGTGCTCCTTCAATCCGACTTCGATCACAGCCGGCGAGAGCACTAACGTCACCGTGACGGGCCTGTCAGCTTCCAGCTCCAATCCGACGAATGTCACGATCACCGGGACGGCTTCTTCACAAACCGCGACAATTTCAGTCAGCATATTCCTGCAGGATTTTACGCTTACTGAGACGCCCACGTTGCAGCAAGTGACCGCGGGCGATTCCACGACCTACACGATCAGCGTAAGTCCGACGAACGGCTTCAACTCCGTTGTGGGATTGAGCTGCAGCTCGGGTGTGCCCGCCAATGCGACGTGCACCTTCAACCCGCCTGTGGTCACTCCAAACGGCACGACGGCCGTGACGTCAACACTCACGATCTCCACGGAATCCCAGGTGACATCGTCCAGTTCCCTCGGCTTGCCGCGTCCAGAGACGCCGGGCTGGCCGGGGGCCAAACCTTCCAACCCACGTTGGCTGCTGCTGGCGGGCGCGGCCATGCTATTACTGTGGCTCGGCTATGCGGGAGTGAGAAGGAACCGGAGGTTTAAGCGGCGAACTGTTTGGATTGTTGCCGCGCTGGGACTGATTCTGTTAAGCCTGGGCATGGCAGGCTGCAATGACCTGTATTACTACAACAACGTTTCACCCGCGCCGGTCGGCACGCCGTCCGGCGTCTTCACGTTAACGATTTCGGGCACTTTAGGAAGTAACACGAGCGTGGTTCGGACCACGCAGCTGAATCTTTCGGTCGGCCCCTCAAGTTAGCGGCAGCCGCTGCGGGCAAGCCGGAAAAACGCGGTTAAGGATGACTCAGCCTATGCGCATTTCACGTTTTTGGGGCACTTTTTTCATCATCATCGCGGCGATCGTGGCGGTTCTCGGGTTCTCAGCGATCCAACGCGCATGGCGCCGCGCGAAGGGAAGCTCAGAGACGCATAGGGCCGTCTCTATTGCCACGAATGTGCCTGGCCATCGAAGCCGAGTGAACAGCTCTGCAGCAGCCTTCCGCGCTAAGCAGCCTGTCCTCTTGCTTCGGGCACAGAGCCATGGGCCAAAGGCGGTTCTGCGCAAAGAGCGTATCGCCCGCGCGTTCGGCCGCCTGCCGCTCGGTTTCGAGCGCAATGAAGGGCAAGTGAGCCGCAAGGTCCAGTTCCTGGCTCACGGACCCGGCTATACGCTCTTTCTCGCCTCCGCCGGCGAAGCCGTTCTCGCGCTTCGTCAATCCGCCTCCGCATCCTCGGTGCTGCGCTTGCGGCTGGTGGGAGCGAAAGCGGGGGCCAAGGGCGA
>JASHON010000091.1 GCA_030041095.1 Terriglobia bacterium | reverse complement strand
CTCGCCATCCAGCAGCAAGCCTCGCACATAAACCTCCGCCCAGTGGCGCCGCTCACTTCGCCCCATGGGCTCGGTGAGGTCTTCGAGAAACTTTCGCAAGCGAGCATCCAGAGCTTTCAAGGTCTCGGGTGTCATGCCCCGACTGTAACAGACACCCGAAGGAACGTCAATCATACTTAACCTAGTACTATTAGGGCAGCAGCGAATCCCAAGCCGGTACGCCAGCACCGGCGAGGAAGCGCGCCCTTATTTCTCAGGCGAAAGGTTGCCGGACGTGGTTTTTACAGGTACCGATTTTGCCGATGGAACTTGGCGCGATGTGCTGGATCTGGCACGCGCGTCCGAGCCGCGCGCCGCGGTCATCCTCACCACACGCCTCGAAGACATGTCCCTTTATTTGGAGGCGATGGACGAAGATGCCTTCGATTATATCGTCCCTCCGTTTGTGGTAAGCGATGTGGCGGCATTAATCTCGAGCGCGGCCGCGCACGGTTTCGGCAACAAGTACCGCTCCGCCGGAACAGCCTGAAGTTGCCCGTTCTATGAAATCTGTCCTATTTGTCCCCACTGTCCCATCGGAATCCGATAAACTCAAACCTTGAAAACGCGGCCATGGAGTCGGGCGTGGGATGCGTGTTGCTTTGGGACACCCGGCCAGAATCTCTGCGCCGTTCGAAGGATTCTATGATGCAGGAAGAGCAGATCAAGCACTTACCTCCAGTCAAACTGTTATTTGGAACTCCATCTTAGCCTGTTGCAGAGACCAAAATGTTGAAGATCAACAGGCGAAAGGCATGACCAACAATCCCAGTAAGTTGCTGAAAACAATGAACGGCGAAAAAGCCCGAAACCAACAATCCCTATTAGTTGTTGAAAATGCGAAGGTTATGAGCATCCACCGGGTCGTATCCCAGTAAGTTGTTGAGTAAAAGCGCGATAGCTCAGATTCGAGCGGGTTCACGCTGTCCACGATTTGTCTCGTCACGATGGCCGGGACCGAGCCGGTTAATTGCGGCCAAGTCTACCAAGTCCTTGCCAGCTTGGGCGGCTGCGGACGTAGCAAAGTTGTAGCTTCAGGATTGAAGCGCCGCCGTTCCGGCGGCAAGCTGCCGGCGCTGCAGCGACCTCTGAGTTCGAAACTGAGGGGATACGTCCTGACGCATTTTCCTCTTGCCAGCGCTTCTTCCCCTGTGATAGGCTAGCAAGGTAGCGTATTCTGCCGCCCGCGATACCAATTCCCACACTCTTCCCCCGAGAGAGCGCAGAGACCCGAGAGCTGTTTCCAGGTCTTGCCCAAGCCAGCGATGATTCGTCTCTCCTCTCCGGTTGAAACGATGGCGTCTCACTACCCGGTGGTGGTGATCGGCTCGGGATACGGCGGGGCGATTGCGGCTGCCCGGCTGGCGAGGGCAGGGCAGCACGTGTGCGTGCTCGAACGCGGCAGGGAGATCCTCCCAGGCGAATACCCGGAGAGGTTTGAAGAAGCCCTATGCGAGATGCAGACGGACAGTCCGCGTGGGCGGTTGGGCTCGCGCACGGGGCTTTATTATTTCCAGGTGAACGGAGACCTCAGCGTTCTATCGGGATGCGGCCTGGGAGGCACGTCGCTGATCAATGCGGGCGTAGCGTTGCGGGCGCATCCGAGAGTTTTTCAGGATGGGCGTTGGCCGCGCGAGATGGGTGCAGATGACCTCGATCGATATTATCGCCGGGCAGAAGCCATGTTTCAGCCCGCTCCTTATCCCCAGAGTCATCCCCCTCTTGCGAAACTTCGCCTGCTCGAAAAGGCCGCGAACGCGCTGGGCGGATCCTTTTATCGCGTTCCCGTGAACGTGGCGTTCACCCGGCAAGTGAATGCCGCGGGCATCGAGCAGCCTGCGTGCAACCTTTGTGGAGATTGCGTCTCGGGATGCAACACCGGGGCAAAAAGCACGTTGCTGATGAATTATCTCCCCGACGCCAAGTCACACGGCGCAGAGCTCTTCACGCGTATCGCCGTGCGGCATCTCGAGCGCGGCGAGCGGAGGTGGCGGATCTATTGGCAATGGCTGGATTCTGGCCGGGAGCGGTTTAACGACCCGCTGATGATGGTGACGGCGGACTGCGTGATTCTGGCTGCAGGCAGCCTCGGCTCGACAGAGATTCTGCTTCGATCGAAAGAAAGAGGACTGCCGCTATCCGACCGTGTCGGGGAGAAGCTGACGGCCAACGGCGATGTGGTGGGTTTTGCGTACAACACGCCGTATCGAGTGAACGGCATTGGCGCAGGCACACACTCGATTGAAGAAATCGGACCCGTCGGACCTTGCATTACGGGGATCATCGATCTGCGTGGCGCGCCCCGCGAACAGCAGGCCATGGTGATTGAGGAAGGTGTCGTTCCCGGAGCGATTGCAGGCTTGCTGCCGGGCGTGCTGGCGGGCGCATCCAAGCTGGGAAGTTTGAAAGCTAAAACTCGAGGATCGCAATTCGCAACCCGAAGTTCAGGATATCGTCTGGGACGTGCCCTGGAGAGCCTGTTTGCCGGGCCTTATCGTGGCGCAACGCGGAATACGCTGACGTTTCTGGTCATGGCAGAAGACGACGGGAAGGGAAAAATGTTTCTGCGAGACGACCGCTTACGGATCGAGTGGCCGGGCCTTAACCGGCAACCGGTATTCGATGAAATCGCAAGCCAGCTTACTGGCGCTTCGGCAGCGCTCGGCGGCGAATTCATCCGGAAGTTGCCAGCGGAGCATACGTTGAGTTCGGAGATCCTCACGGTCCATCCGCTGGGTGGCTGTGTAATGAGTGATGACGCGGAAAATGGGGTTGTCAATCATCGCGGGCAGGTGTTTTCGGGTGACCGTGGCGATGCGGTTTACGGCAGCCTATATGTGATGGACGGTTCCACTGTGCCGAGCCCACTCGGGGTGAACCCGCTCCTTACGATTTCGGCTTTGGCGGAGCGCGCGGCAGATTTGCTGGCCGAATCGCGAAGTTGGGAGAATCGTGACGTTTCGCCGCAAGCTCGCCGTGGCCGAGTTCGAGTGAGCCTGCCTCAGCCTGCTCTCCCCCACGCCGTTGCCGCCCCCTCTCTCGGGCAAGCGTGTGACAACTGCCTCAGCGAGGGAGAAGGTTGCCGCGGGCCGCGCCGGCTCGGCCTTAGATTCATCGAAAGGATGAAGGGATATTTTCGCGTCACGAGCATTAAGGCGGACGCCCCAGCTCAACTTTCTTCGGACTTGACCCGCGCGCACGCGACGGCCGCCGGGCCCGTCCACCCCGGTCGTTCATCCCTGGAGTTCACTCTAACCATCGCCACCGACGATGTGGAAGAAGTGCTTCAAAGCTCCGCACATAGATTTCACATGGCAGGAACGGTTCTGGCTCCAGCGCTTTCCGCCCGGCCACTTCACGTGGCGAATGGCGAGTTCGAGATGCTGTCGGCAGACCCCGAACGCGCCAGTGTTCGACGCATGATCTATCGGGCGAAGATGGCCTCGGAAGACGGACGCGAGTTTTATCTTGAAGGCTTGAAGATCGTCCGGTCGGGATCTTTCGCGCGGCTTTGGCCGGAAACCACGACACTCCATATTTCCGTTTTCAGCGGCCCTTCTGGTGACGGCCCCGCACTGGGCCACGGAGTGCTCCGGATTTCCCCCCAGGACTTCCTTCGCCAGTTAACCACGATCGAGGTTACGGGCGCTCGGGACCGCGCTGAGCGCCTGGCCGTGACGGCGCGCTTCGGCCGGTTCTTTGGCGGAATTCTGTGGGAAACCTACGGCGGGGTGGTAGCGTGCCCACGGTATTTCAACGCTTCTGCGCCGGCGCGCAAGAAGCGTCCGCTGCGCGCGCCGGCTCCTGAAGTCCATTTTTTTAGCACGCAAGATGGGGTCGAGTTGCGTTTTCTCAGGTACTGCGGAGGCAAAAAGGGGCCGGTGATTCTGAGCCACGGCGTGGGGGTTTCGAGCCTGATTTTCCGGATCGATACCATCCAAACGAATCTCGTGGAATATCTGACCGCTTGCGGGTTTGATGTATGGGCGCTTGATTATCGTGCCAGCACGGAGGTTCCAGCGTCCCGATTTCCCTCAACGGCAGATGATGTTGCCCGGTACGACTATCCGGCAGCGGTCGCCAAGGTATGCAAGGTGACGGGTGCGGAAAGCGTGCAGGTGGTGGCGCACTGCTATGGGTCGATCAGTTTTTGCATGGCGATGCTGCGGGGACTGCCAAGAGTGCGCGCGGCCGTGTGCTCCCAGGTGGCTCTGCATCCGATCGGCCCTTCCCTGACGCGGCTGAAGTGCGGGCTCTACATCCCTGACGTGCTCCATAAGCTCGGAGTCAAGTCGTTAAGCGCCTATGTCGACGCCCATGCCGATTGGGCGGCCCGGCTTTACGACACCATGCTGAAGCTTTATCCCGTTCCAGCCGCCCAGCGTTGTTCGAGCGCTGTCTGTCACCGCATCACGTTCATGTATTCGGAAGCTTACGAGCACGCGCGGCTGAACGAGGCTACCCATGGCGCGCTCCATGAACTATTCGGCATGACGAACATGAAAGCGTTCGAGCACCTCGCGCGGCTCGTCCGCGCCCAGCGCCTGGTTACGGCGAAAGGCCGGGATGCCTATATGCCGAACCTTGATCGACTGCGCATTCCCATCACTTTCATTCATGGGGCGCAAAACAGATGTTTCGTGCCGGAGAGCACGCACCAAAGCTGGCTGCTGTTACGCAGCGCAAACGGAGCGGAAGGATATGACCGCGTCGTTCTGCCGCGGTACGGGCACTCTGATTCGATCTTTGGAAAGGACGCCGCCATCGATGTCTACCCCCACATTGCGCGGGCGCTGGAAAAACACGGATGAGCGGAAAGGGAACGGATGATGGCCACCCAGTTCCGGCGGGTTAATCGGGAGTTGACGTAGCGACGGCTTCCAGCCGGCAACCCCCTTCAATTCAACGGAGGCCGGCAAGATGCCGGCGCTACGTTCGCGGCGGCGTCAAGTTTTTCCGCAGCCTGGAAAGCTCGGCCTACGCCAGCCACGGATACTCTTCAGTATTTTGGCACCGAAGGGTCTACCTGGTCTGACCACGCCAGGATACCACCCTTCAGGTTCTTGATCTTTCTGAAGCCCGCCTGCACGAGGAAGTTGACGGCCTGGGCGCTTCGCGGCCCCATCCGGCAATGAACCACGATATCGTCAGCGCTGTTCAGCTCGTTCGCACGCGCGGGCAATTCGCCCAGGGGAATGAGGATCGAGCCGGGAATACGGCAGATTTGGAACTCGTGCGGTTCGCGCACGTCGACGAGAACCGGACTTTGACCCGAATCCATGAGGCGTTTTAGCTCAATAGGCGTAATTTCCGGAACGCGCGTAGCCGGTTCGTGCTCCTCGCCGCGAATGCCGCAGAATTCCTCATAGTCGATGAGGGCGGTGATCGTTGGATGGTCGCCACAGATGGGGCAAGCTGGATTCTTGCGTAGCTTGAGCTCGCGGAACTTCATCTCCAGCGCGTCAAAAAGCAGAAGCCGTCCGATCAAGGGTTTGCCCTTGCCCAAAATGAGCTTGATGGTCTCGAGTGCTTGAAGTGATCCCACAATGCCCGGCAGCACTCCGAGCACTCCGCCTTCCGCACAGCTCGGAACCAGGCCCGGCGGCGGCGGCTCGGGATAGAGACAGCGGTAGCAGGGGCCCTCCTCCGCGTAGAACACAGAAGCTTGCCCTTCGAATCGAAAGATGCTGCCGTAGACATTCGGTTTGCCGAGCAGGACGCAAGCGTCATTCACGAGGTAGCGCGTTGGGAAATTGTCCGTACCGTCAGCGACGATATCAAACTCCCGGAAGATGTCGAGCGCGTTTTCCGAACTGAGGCGTGTTTCGAACGGGATGACTTCGACGTTGGGATTGATGGCCTCGATGGTCTCTCTCGCCGACTCGATTTTGGAGCGGCCTACGTCGCGAGTGCCGTGGATCACTTGCCGTTGAAGGTTCGTGAAATCCACGACGTCAAAGTCAACAAATCCAAGCGTCCCCACTCCCGCGGCCGCCAGGTAAAGCGCCAGAGGAGCGCCCAATCCTCCCGCTCCAATACAAAGCACCCGTGCCTTCTTGAGCCGGAGCTGGCCTTCCATGCCGACTTCGGGCATGATCAGGTGGCGGCTGTACCGGAGAATCTCATTCTTGTCCAGAGTGGACGCGGGGTTCGCGGTCATGACAGACATAACAGAATTCCTCTAGATTTAGGATTACCCGCGGTGGACCGGCCGGCGCTGTAGCTGAGGGAAATTCACCGCGCTCAGGTTTCCGGCACGGATTTCTCGCGGTAACGGAAAATCGAAGTGTTTTGGGGTGAGCAGCGCCCAGGATTCCGGTTAGCCGGACCCAGGCTACCTACAGATACATCTCAGGTTGAGGCCCCCGGCAATGGAGGGAACGATGCTGATGATATCGTCGTCCTTCAAAGGTGTCTGATCTTTCTGCAGATACCGGATGTCTTCGTCATTCAGGTAAATGTTCACAAAACTTCGCAGCTTGCCCTCATCGGTGTAAAGATGCTTGCGCAACGCTTCGTATTGTACCGTAAGCCCCGAAAGCGCCTCGGCCACCGTGGAAGCGTTGATCGTGACCGCATCCTGTTTTCCGACATACTGGCGCAAGGGAGTTGGAATGATCACTTTGACGCCCATTCATTCTCCTTATCGGGAGGGATGCCGTCTCTGGCTTCGAGCATCCGTGGATATCTTCTCGCCAGGCTCCCCGCCCACGACCTCGACCTCCTCGCTCCTGAAACTCAGCCTGTCGTCGGCCAAAACCCAAGAACTGTGCTCGCAAGGCTCTCCAGCTTGAACCCTTATAATAACATAAGAAAGCCACGGCCAGGCATGCTCGCGGTCGTAATCCGACGGGCGCGCGGGGTGGTCAGGGTGGGAGTGATAATAACCAACAATATCGAGTCCGCGCGAGCGCGCTGCCTCTTCCACGCGCCGGATCTCCGCCCGGTCGATCAAGAACCGGTTTCGTTCCGACTCCCGCTCTGGCGCGCCCAGCGGCAGCAAGGCTTCGGCTCGCATACGATCGTGACGCAGATTTTTCAAAGGAACCACATCTCGCACCCGTTTGACGCCCTCCGCATCTAGTCCTAACAGCACGCCACAGCATTCGGCGGGATAGTCCTTCGCTCCGTGCCTGCGAATGGCGTCAAGATGTTTCTGATCGAGTTTTAGTCCCACAAGTTCCTCTGATGATCGAACCTGTTGCGGCGTTACAGGGAAGTTGATTACTCCTGCTTGCGGCGGTGTGGACGGCCTCGAACCGATGCTTCCACCCAATCAAGGTACGGGCGAGAGCCCGCGATGATGGGCAGGCTTATGATTTCAGGCGTTGCGTAGCTGTGAACCTTTTGGATGGCGAGGCGAACCGCTTCAAAACGGCGGCGCGTTGTTTTGATGACCATCAGGCATTCGCGATCCCCAACCAGCTTTCCTTGCCATCGATAGACCGAATGGACTCCCGGCAGAATGTTCACGCATGCGGCGAGGCGCGACGCGACGAGTGCGCGCGCGATTTTTCTGCTTTCACCGGGCGTCGCCGCCGTCGAGAACACAACGATGCCGTTAGCCAAGCGTCCTCCTCGCACCCTGGGTCAGATTCCGAAGATACAATATCCCGGTCGTGGCGGGCAACCCGGGCGGATTTGTGTTGAAGCTACAATCCAGCGGAGTTAAGCTCAATATCAGCCGGTGGCGGCTGAGGGCGCGCGGAGGTCTGAGGATGCGCGGGTTCGATTGGCAAAGTGAAAATGTGCGACGAGCCGTTTTGCTGGGCGTTGTGCTTCTGCTGGTTGCGCTGATTGTCCAAGGTATTTTCGGCACGGACGGCCTGTTCACGCTGCGGCACAAGCGCCAGGAAGCCCTCGAGCTTCAGCGCCAAATCCAGCTCCTGAAGAAACAAAACGCGGATCTTCAGCAACAGGTTCACGGCTTGCGCTCTGACCCTGAAACCATTGGAAAATACGCGCGGGAATATCTTCACATGGCTCGCCCGGGCGAGGTTATTTACGTCCTGCCCAAGCAGGGAGCCGTCACGCCGCCGGATCAATCTTCTTCCACTCCTCACGATCCTCGAAGCCATTGA
>JASHON010000090.1 GCA_030041095.1 Terriglobia bacterium | reverse complement strand
TTCTCCTCGCCACATTCTTCGCCGCGTTGTAGAGCAGTCCGCGGCGTTCGGATACGTTCCGCGCGCAGCCGTAGAATATGAGTACTGGTTTTTCCGCGAGGACCCGCACAGCGCGCGAGCCAAGCACTTCTTCGACCTGACTCCATTGTCCCCGGGCATGTTCGGATACAGCATACTGCGCTCTTCGGTCCACTCGGACCTGGCCCACGACATTTTGAACTCAAGCCGGGCCATGGATATCGAGATTGAGGGACATCACACGGAAACCGGGCCCGGCGTCTACGAAACCGCCATTACGGTTGATGACGCCGTGCACGCGGCAGACAAGGCAGCTCTCTTCAAGCTTGTTGTTAAGGTTTTGGCGCAGAAACGCGGATTGATGGCCACCTTTATGGCGAAGTGGCACCCGAAGCTTCCTGGCTCAAGCGGCCATATCCATCAAAGCCTTGCTAACTCCCGCACGGGGAAGAATCTGTTCTACGGCCGCGGCTCCAAAGACGGTGTGGAAGGGATGTCACAAACCATGCGCCACTATCTCGCAGGCCAGTTGGCGCTGATGCCTGAATTCGCGGTCATGTTTCTTCCTACAATTAATTCCTATAAGCGTACGGCGCCGGGCACTTTGAGCTGGGCGCCGTCAAACGTAACCTGGGGCGTCGATAACCGAACCACGGCTTTACGGGCAATTTTGAGTGGACCTCATGCCACTCGCGTGGAGCATCGATTGCCTGGCGCCGATGCAAATCCGTATCTTTCCCTGGCTGCCAGCCTGGCCTCCGGGCTTCACGGTGTGATGAACCGGCTGGAGCCCGCGCCGCCCGTAGCTAACGCCTACGCAGTCGATGCTCCCATGTTGCCCCGCACCTTAAAGGAAGCGACGGCTCTTTTTCGGGACAGCAAGCCGGCGCGAGAGTGGTTCGGGGACCAATTCGTTGAGTTCTTTTCCATGACGCGAGATTGGGAGGTTCGGGCATTTGAAGGCGCCGTCACGGACTGGGAGATGGAGCGATATTTCGAATCCATGTAGGCATCGCTATGAACCAGAATATTTCTGAATTCGCATTTCCAACGCGCGTGGTGTTTGGCCCTGGAGCGATTGGCAGGCTCGCCAGTGAGATGGCTCGCTGGGGGATTCGCCGGCCATTGCTGGTGGCGGACCGGGGCATTGTTGAAGCAGGCATTGTGGAAACGGCATGCGCTTCTATCGATCATTCTCCGTTTGTGTTGTTCGACTCCGTAAATCCCAACCCGACCGAAGAGAATGTTCTGGCCGGAATCGAGCGATACCGGAGCGAAGGTTGCAATGGCATCGTTGCGGTGGGAGGCGGCAGCCCGCTGGACGCCGCCAAAGCCATTCGTCTGGGTGTTACGCACCCGCTTCCTCTCGAGCTTTATGACGACCAATTGAATGGTGGGGAAAGGATAGGCTCCAACCTGCCTCCGATGATTGCCGTTCCCACCACATCCGGAACCGGCAGCGAAGTAGGCCGGAGCGCTGTCATTTATCTTAAGTCCACGGACCGGAAGACGGTCATCTTCAGCCCTCATCTAATCCCGAGCGCTGCCATCGACGACCCTCAACTCACCTTGAATATGCCGCCGAAGATAACCGCTGGCACGGGGTTCGATGCCCTGACTCACAATATCGAGGCATATTTGGCGAAGGGTTATCATCCCCTTTGTGACGCGATCGCACTTTATGGAACCCGGCTCGCGGCGGAAAACCTTCCCCTGGCTGTCCATGACGGCGGGAATCTGCTGGCCCGGACAAACATGATGATGGCTTCGTTAATGGGCGCAGTTTCGTTTCAAAAAGGATTAGGAGCCACGCACTCTCTCGCCCACCCTCTTTCTTCAATGGGCGGCCTTCATCACGGCACGACGAACGGCATTTTGCTTCCCCACGTTCTCGAATTCAATCGCCCTGCCTGCGAAGACCGGCTGCGCGATTTGGCCGTGGCTATGGGCATCGACGTAGCGGGCAAATCGGAAGCGGAAGCGGCGACAGCGGCCATCGAACACATCCAGCATCTTCTTGAGGACGTTCATATCCCTCACCGCTTGAGCTCCTTGGGAATTGAGCGTCAGATGATTCCCGCCATGTCGAAAAAGGCGATGGAAGACGCCTGCCACTTGCTCAACCCGAGGCCATGTACGGAGTTGGATATGGCGGCGCTCTACGAAAGCGCTCTGTAATGGCAGAGCCCGGGTTGGCGTCGAAAGTCCGACAGGTCAGGGCGTTCGCGTTAATTCCCCTTCCAGGCAAGTGTATGCTAAACTCGTTGCCGATTCTTGCACGGCAATTCGAACGGAATCGAGGGTGAAGATTCATTCTGCGTTCGTTTTGCCGGCAGGGTTTCGGGCATTCCAAAGCAACAACTAAGGGCTGACCGTGGAACAACTTGGAAGCATTTTGCCAAGAGCGATCAAGAATCAGATCTTGCGCCGGAAGCCACCCGTCGCGGACGTGCTGGCGCCACTCTGGCCGCACGTTGTGGGGAAGCTTATTGCCCGGCACTCGCGGCCGGTAGCCTTCGCGGAAGGGAGGCTGACGGTCGCTGTTTCCTCGGAGGAGTGGGCAATCCAGCTTAACGAAATGAGGGAATTGGTAAGAACTAAAGCCAATGAGTTTATGGGCCGCGCTGTAGTGCGCAGGATTCTGGTGAATCATCAGAAGGATTGGGACGAAGGAAAGACGGCGCCGGAAATGCGCGAGCGCCGGACGGCCCCTGCTTCAATGGAATTAGCCAAAGCACGGGCGATACTGTGGCCGGAAGGAAAGGGAGGCCTTGATCCCTCTGTCGCGGAGGCGGTCGAGCGCTCGTTCGTGAAGTACTTTTCCCGGGGTCCTCGTGGCCGCGATTAAAGCCGGCGGCCTTCTCTCTGCAGGAGCACCAAATGGGATTGACGGAAGAAAACGTTCGGCACGTCGCGGAGCTGGCTCACCTTGATCTTGCAGACGAAGAAGTGCGGAAATTCCAACCTCAGCTCGATGCCATTCTCGCATACGTCCAAAAGCTGAACGAACTGGACACATCGAACGTACCTCCGATGGCGCAAGTTCTAAGTCCTGCCAAGGCGACTCCGCCGTTGCGTCCTGACCAAATGGCCGAATGCCTTCCTCGCGAGCTCGCGCTTGCCAATGCGCCGGAGCAAAGCGCGGGTTTTTTCAAGACGCCTAGCGTTCTGGAGCGGGAATAAGCCGATGGATTTGACCGATCTAACAGCGGAAGGAATCCGTCAGGCTCTTGTTTCGCGCCAAAGTTCCGCAGAAGAGGTGTGCCAGGCGCATCTGAAGCGGATTGAGGAGAAAAACGGGGAGATTGGCGCGTTTCTTACCGTTTGCACGGAGCGTGCGCTCGAACAGGCTCAAAACGTGGATCGCGCGATCGCGGAGGGCCGGGCGCTGCCGCCGCTCGCAGGAGTGCCCGTTGCCGTGAAAGACGTGCTGGTGACGCGCGGAGTGCGGACCACGTGCGCGTCCCGGATACTCGAGAACTATGTTCCTCCGTACCATGCGACGGCTGTGGAGCGGTTGGAAGCTGCTGGCGCGGTTGTCCTGGGAAAAACCAACTGCGATGAATTCGCCATGGGGTCTTCCACGGAAAACTCCGCGTTTCTCCCCACGCGCAATCCTATTGACGCGGAACGCGTTCCGGGCGGCTCGAGCGGCGGATCCGCGGCAGCCGTAGGAGCGCACCTGGCGCCCATTGCCTTGGGATCCGACACGGGCGGCTCCATACGGCAGCCCGCGGCGTTTTGTGGCGTGGTCGGAATGATGGGTACCTACGGGAGGGTGTCCCGCTACGGGCTGGTGGCTTTTGCCTCGTCACTCGATCACGTGGGACCATTCGCCCGCTCCGTCACCGATGCAGCGCGGGTTTTGAAGGTCATTGCGGGACGAGATTCAGCCGATTCAACATCGGCGGACGTTCCCGTGCCTGATTACGAAGCGTTACTCGCCGGTGAAATCAGCGGGCTGAAAGTCGGCGTGCCGCGCGAATACTTCGAGGGACTCAGCGCAGAGACTGGAGATAATATCGAACGGGGTATCCGAATGCTTGGAGAACTCGGTTGCCGAATTGAGTCGATCACTCTTCCTCATACCGCTTACTCCATCGCCTGTTATTACATCATTGCCACCGCGGAAGCCAGCTCCAACCTCGCCCGCTACGACGGCGTCCGCTACGGTTTCCGAGCCTCCTCCTACGAGGGCCTGCGCGATATGTACAAGAAGACGCGCGACGCCGGCTTTGGCGCTGAAGTGAAGCGGCGAATTATGCTGGGAACCTACGTTCTCAGCTCCGGTTACTATGATGCGTATTACCGCAAAGCGCAGCAAGTGCGCGCTCTGATTGCGCGCGACTTTCTGAACGCGTTTGAAAAAGTTGACGTGATCGTGACGCCCGTTTCTCCTATGCCCGCCTTCAAACTTGGCGAACGGCTCGACGACCCCCTGCAAATGTATCTGGCTGATATTTACACCGTCAATGCCAGTCTCGCCGGCATTCCCGGCGTCTCCGTCCCTTGCGGGCGCACGCGAACGGCGCCTCACCTCCCGATCGGAATGCAAATCCTCGCTCCGCACTTTGGCGAAGTACGAATGCTGCAGGTGGCCCGTGCCTTCGAAAAAGCCGGCGGATTTGAGTTGGCAGGCTAGGAAGAGGTGAGCCATGGAATGGCGACCTACCGTGTTTCGTAAGATTGGGATGCTGATAAGGAGGCGGTAGTCGCGTCGGGAATTAGAAGAAAAAATGCGGCTGCGCCTCGACCTGGCAGAACAGGAACAGGCGAGCAGCGAGCCCGGTGTGGACGCTGCAAAGGAGGCCGCGCGCCGCCCGTCCGGAAGCCGATTACCATTGCGAGAGAGAAGCTGGGAGATCTGGGGCTGGAGCTTGCTGGAGCAGCTTTTGCAGGATGCGCGGTACGGCCTGCGCCAA
>JASHON010000089.1 GCA_030041095.1 Terriglobia bacterium | reverse complement strand
TCGCCCGAAAAGCAAAAAATCATTTTCGAAGCCTTTCAACAGGCGGACGCCAGCACCAGCCGGAAGTACGGCGGCACAGGACTTGGACTGGCGATCAGCCGCGAACTGGCCGTTCTGTTGGGCGGCGAAATTCAGCTTCGAAGCACGCCGGGCACCGGCAGTACTTTCACGTTGTACTTGCCCGCGACGTACCGAGGGCCTTCCGTGGCCGCGCGGACCGGCGCCGGCGCGCAGATGACGCCGCGCCGGCTGACGGTGCGGCTTCCGGAGGCAGCCGTGGGGCAGGTTGCCGATGACCGGGGAAGTCTGGAGCCGGGCTGCCCCACGTTGCTCATTGTGGAGGACGACCCTGACTATTGCCGGGTGCTGGCGGACTTGGCGCGCGGCTCAGGATTCAAGGTGTTGGCAGCGACTCGGGGCGCCGATGCGCTCGAGTTGGCTCGCAAATACCTCCCGACGGCCATCTCGCTCGACATCTTCCTGCCAGACATGCTCGGATGGACGATCCTGAGCCAACTCAAGCAGGACGCCGCCACGCGGCACATTCCAGTTCAAATTGTGACGTTGGATGAAGACCGGCAGCACGGGCTGGCGCGCGGTGCTTTCGACTTCATCACCAAGCCCTCAAGCCCGGAGGGTCTGCACGCGGCGTTCGAGCGGATTTTGAATTACGCAACGCCGCGCCGCCGGCGGCTCCTGGTGGTGGAAGACAACGCCGGCGACCAGTTCAGCATCCGAAGCCTGCTCGAGCACGATGATATCGAGGTGCAGTTGGTCGATTCGGGCGAACAGGCGCTCCGCGAGTTGCGCGCACGGCCTGCGGATTGCGTCGTGCTTGACTTGCGTCTGCCCGATATGTCCGGGTTTGAAGTTCTCAATCGACTGAGCCGCGACCCGGCGCTGCGTGATATTCCGATCGTGGTGTACACCGGTAAGGAGCTTTCACCCGACGAAGACGCGCAACTGCATAGCATCGCGCGAAGCATCGTGGTGAAAGGCGTGGAATCACCGGAACGCCTGCTCGACGAGACCGCTCTGTTCCTGCATCGCGTGGTTGCGAATCTGCCGCCGGAAAAGCAGAGGATGATCGAGCGGCTGCATCGCTCGGACGAAGACCTGGTTGGAAAGCCAGTGCTCGTGGTAGACGACGACGTCCGCAATATTTTCGCGCTCAGCAGCGCCCTCGAGAGGCATGGCATGAAAGTGCTTTCGGCCACGACGGGGCGCGATGCGCTCTCACTCCTGGACTCGACGCCGGAAGTTTCGATTGTGCTGATGGACATTATGATGCCCGAAATGGACGGATACGAGACCATTCAGATCATCCGGCAGAATCCAAAGTATCGGAGGCTGCCCATTGTGGCTTTGACGGCCAAGGCGATGAAGGGCGACCGCGAAAAATGCCTGGAAGCGGGAGCCTCAGAATATCTGGCCAAGCCGGTGAACACCGAGCAATTGCTTTCCGCGCTCCGCATCTGGCTGCACCGGTAATGGAGGGCATTATTCATGGCATCGATTGGCGTGGCGCCGGGAGGGCAAGCACCCCAAGCCTCTGCGAGTGCTGAGCCTCGCAAAGGTCCGGTGAACATTCTGCTGGTGGACGACCAGCCCGCCAAGCTGCTGAGCTACGAAGCCATCCTCGGCGACCTCGGCGAGAATCTTCTGGCGGCAGCTTCGGGAAAGGAAGCGCTCGAGCGCCTGCTTCGGCATGATATCGCCGTCGTGCTAATCGACGTTTGCATGCCGGATATGGACGGTTTCGAGCTGGCTTCGATGATTCGCAACCACCCCCGATTTCAGCAGACGGCTATCATTTTGGTTTCCAGCGTCATGGTGGAGGACGTCGACCGGCTTCGAGGTTACGACTCCGGCGCCGTGGACTACGTGAGCGTCCCGGTTGTTCCGGGTATCCTGCGAGCGAAGGTGGCCATCTTCGCCGAGCTCTTCAGAAAGACTGAAGAGCTCCGTCTTCTGAACCAGGAATTGGAGCGGCGCGTCGCACAGCGCACCGCTGAGATCGAAGCGCTTCTGAAAAGAACAGAGCAGGCGCGCCGAGGGGCGGAAGAAGCCAACCGGCTGAAAGATGAATTCCTCGCCATTCTGTCCCATGAGCTTCGAACGCCTCTTAACGCCATCACCGGGTGGGCTCACATGCTGAGCGCAGGAGGGTTGGATGCCGCGACCCAAGTGAAAGCCGTGGAATCCATCAACCGCAACGCGGTGCTCCAGAAGCGGCTCATTGGCGATCTTCTCGATGTCTCCCGCATTGTCAGCGGCAGGCTCCGCCTGGACGTGATCGCGGTGGAGATTTCTTCCGTCATCCAGGGAGCGCTGGATGCAGTGCGTCCCGCCGCAGAAGCTAAAGAGATTCAGCTCGAAGCCTTCGTCAAGAGCGACCTCGGGACGCTCACCGGGGATCCGGCGCGCTTGCAGCAGGTGGCGTCAAACCTCTTGTCCAATGCCATTAAGTTTGCGCCGGTCAGAGGCAGAGTGGAGCTCCGGCTCGAGAAAGCTGGCTCGAATATGGAGATGACCGTTCTGGATAACGGTCCGGGGATCGCGCCCGAGATGTTTCCCTACATCTTCGAGCGATTCCGGCAAGGCAATTCATCAACGTCGCGGCCTCAGAAGGGGCTCGGACTCGGGCTGGCCATCGTGCGGCACCTCGTCGAGATGCATGGCGGAAATGTCGAGGCCCAAAACCGCGAGGACGGTTCGGGAGCGGTTTTTAAGGTACGCTTGCCAATTTCCAGTTCAGTCGTGCCCGCTTTGTCGGGGCCGCCCGCCGCCCCGGCAGATGTTTCTGAGGGCCTGAATTCGTTGCTTTGGACCCACTCGTTGAAGGAGATACGAGTATTGGTGGTGGATGACGACCCGGACGCGCGCGAAGTGGTTGCCGCAGCTCTCGAGCAATCGGCTGCGGAAGTGGTGGTGGCGGCATCCGCGGGAGAGGCGTTGGGAATCCTGGAACGGGAGCGGCCGGATGTGCTGGTGGCGGATATTGAAATGCCCGGCGAAGATGGTTACAGCCTGATACGGAACGTCCGAGCGCTGCCTCGAGAGCGAGGCGGGCAGACGCCGGCGGTGGCGCTTACCGCCTACGCCAGCCCAATCCACCGCGAAAGGCTTCTCGAGGCTGGATTTGACCGTCATGTGGCCAAGCCGGTCCACCCTCCGGACCTGGTGTCCACCATCGCAGAGCTGGCGACGTAGATTGCGGAGCAAAAGGACACAAGACGAGCTATGAAGCATATTCTTGTTGTGGATGACTTCAAAGATAACCGGGAAATGTGCGCGTATTTCCTCAGTATGAAGGGATTCCGGGTAACGCAGGCGAGCAACGGGGAGGAAGCGATCGAGAAGGCGGAAGCACTGCTGCCAGATCTCGTCATTATGGACCTCTCGCTTCCGGGGATTAGCGGGTGGGAGGCGACGCGGCGGCTCAAGGCGGGAAAAGGCACCGGGCACATTCCCGTTCTGATCCTGACCGCCCACGAGCTGGGCAACGAAGTTCCACAGGGATGCGCGGGAGTTTTGACGAAGCCTTGCGTGCCGGATGAGATGGCTTTGGAAATCAACCGCGTACTTGACCAGAGTGGCGCGCGCGATCACGGAGAGAAGACGAACGTCCGGCGCCGGGCACCGGGTAAACGCAGGGCCACGAAATTCAAGGCGGGGTGAGACCAAGCCGTGTTCTTCGTTCCATGCGCTTTGTCAGTTGCGCGCTGAAGCTCCGGCATCCCCATACCGATTGCAAGTGCATGATTTCAGATTCCGAGGGACAACGTACAGACAGGGTAAATGAAATTGCAAGTGCTTTGGCTCCCACATGTGGCATAATTCCGGCCTGTGCCAAAATCTAAACTGGTCAAAAGGAAAGAACGAAAACCAACGGAATTTCGCTTTGGAATCGGCGAATGGTACGGTACGCCTCTGGTATCTCTGACCAGCGGAGAACGTCGCAGGTTCGCGGACCTCCAGTTCCTGCCCAAGTCCGAGAGACCGGAGATAGCCTGCCCGTTCCAGGTGGACGCCGCTTGCAAAAAAGCTGGTGGCGTATGCTCTCTGCGACTTTACCGGCGGCAGGCAGAGACCGGGGAGGTCCGGCCCGTCACGGGTGAACGAGGTCAACCGAGAACCCTATGTCCATCTCGCTTTGAGGAAGGCCAAGAGGTTTACCACTGGGTCGCCGAGACGGTGCTGGGGTGCAGGGGACCACTCATACTCAACGAGATTGGTTTTCTCGAATCGCCGCCCACCGCGGACGCTGCGGCCGCGCCGTCCGATGTGGGACGAATTGATAAGGTGCTCGTAGTTCCGAACAGCCATCCTCTTTCCTGGTGTGCTCTGGAAGCCCAAGCGGTTTATTTCCAGGGGCGCGCGATGGGGAACGACTTCGCAGCGATCCGCGAGCACGCGGGGGATTCAGTGCCGTTCCCGAAAGCGGTTCGTCGGCCGGATTATCGCAGTAGCGGACCGAAGCGGTTGATGCCTCAACTACAGATTAAGGTTCCCTCGTTGCGGCGGTGGGGCAAGAAGATGGCCGTCGTCGTGGATCATAGTTTCTTTGCGGCGTTGGGGAGGATGCGAACAGCGAGTCACATTTCAAACTGCGACGTGGCGTGGTTCGTGGTGCGATACGAAGAGAGCGGTGGGCAATTCCGGCTTGTGCCGGATGCGGTTAAATTTACAACATTGGAGGATTCCGTCGAGGGATTAACGGCAGGTGTTCCCGTCAGCCTGGAGACCTTCGAAAAGCGCATCCTCGCGAAGCTGAAGAGGCTTTCTGGCCCACGTCAGGTCGCGTCCGATTAAGAGCTCACTCATGATCTCGTGGTGGGTGTTTTTCATCGGGATTGCGTGCGTATCGAACCCGAAGCGGGAGGCCAGTTCCCGTATGGCCCCCGCATTGTCGTACGTGACCAGGAAATCCCCCCTCACCCTGGAAATCTCCCAGAACAGCGCCTCATGATCTACTTGCGAATGGGAATACAGCCGGCGCGCGGCGACGGTGTAAGGCGGGTCGATGAAAAATGCAACATCATTTCTGGTCGCGTTATTCCGGATGAATTGAACACCATCCTCCTGCCGGAATCGGATACGATGCCTGTTCTCGGCAATTGTTATGATCCGGCACGCCAGCGTCTGAGGATACCAGCGCGAGGCTAGACCACGCCCGTTTTCTCCCCGTCTCATAAGGCTGGCTCCGGGCGCCATAATTCCGCCCCGCTGAACGCGGTTCCGCAGAATCGTCTGGAACGCTCGGTCGCATTGGTTCTTTGGTTCGCTCGAAAGGCACGACCGAACCGACTTATCGGAGAGCTTGAACGCCGTTATCTGTGCAGCGAGCCTCTCACCTTGAAGGCTCAGTACGGTTCTCCATACAGAGGCTACATCTTGGTCGATCTCGACGAGCGTGAGCTTCTCGGCCAAGCCCTCAAAAAGAACGGAAAGGCCGACGATTCCGCCGCCGGCAAACGGCTCTGCAAACTCGAGCGGGCGATTTCGGACACTCTTTAGCCATTGACGGATGTACGGGACGAGCCACGTCTTACCGCCTGGATAACGGAATGGGCTGCGATGCGGAACCGATGCAACGTTGATTACACCCGGGGCCATCGTGGACAATCATAGTCGGAGATTCGTAGAGCCGCAATGGCGTTCTTCAGGTGATTTCGGGACACCACCCGTTTTCGGAGATTCGAGCTTTCAAGTTCTGCTAAAATGAAAGTTTGTTCCTTCCTTAAAAGCTGATGGATTACGACCAATTAATGAGCTTCCTCGAAGTAGCGAAGCTGCGGAGCTTCTCGCGCGCTGCGGAGAAAATTTACCGGACGCAGCCGGCCATCAGCGCTCAAGTGCGATTACTCGAGCAGGAATGCGGCGAAAAGCTGTTTGACCGCAGCGGGAAACGAGTGTCGCTCACCCCGGCGGGTGAAACCCTGCAAGGCTACGCTCAGCGCATGATCGACTTGCACAAAGAGGCATTGCAGGCCATCGCGGAACTCAACCAAACGGCGCGCGGCAAATTGCACCTGGGCGCGAACGAGGCCACGTGCCTTTACGTGCTGCCGAAGACGTTTGCGCGCTTCAAGACGCTGTACCCGCTTGTACAGATCAGCATCTACCGGAATTTCAGCCACAAGATCGTTCAGAAGGTTCACGAGGGCGCCGTCGAGCTGGGAATCGTCACACTGCCGCAAACGGCGAGTAACGTGGAAGTGATTCCGGTGTTCAGGGATGAAATACAGGTTTTGGCGCCGGCGAGCCATCCGCTCGCCAAGAGCCGCAGCGTCACGGTGGAAGAAGTGGCGAACCACCCGTTGATTCTTCCCAAGACCGGGCACACACGCGTGGTGCTCGACCGCCTGTTCCGCGATGTTCGCAATCACATCCAGGCCTCGATGGAGCTGGCCAGCGTCGAGATGATCAAGAAATTCGTCGGCGCGGGCCTGGGCATTTCGCTGATCAGCCGGACGTACGCCCAGCAGGAAGTGGCGGCGGGTTTGCTCAAGCTTATTCCGTTAGAGGGCCACAAACTGTACCGGGAGCTGGGTCTGATTTACCGCCGCGACAGGTACCTCTCGCTGCCCGCCAAAGTGTTCATCGAAGTGGTTCGTGAGTCCACCAAGGCCAACCATCCGGCGCCGCCGAAAACCAAACCACAGCCGGCAAATTAGAGTTGTGAAGTTTGCCCGACCTGCTTGGTATCAGGCCACGACTTTAGCCCCTTGGATCGGGCGCCTTGGGTCGTGCGACGGGCGAGGTGATAGGTTGCGGGGGCTGAACGTCGCTGATTGCTGTTCCCTCACGGCATGGCTAAAGTGATGCGGTGATACAAGGCCCGTGAGCGGGCTTGCATGAGCGGTGTTGGGTGGCGCGCGGCCTTTTTTCCGCGCCCCAAAGGGCAACCGTGGCGGAGCTTCGAGATCATGACAAAGACTGACCGGCCATTGATCGTAATGAAGTTCGGCGGCACATCCGTCGGCAATCCGGAACGGATGCAACACGTGGCGGAGCTGGTTGCGAGCCACGCGAAGGAGGCTGAGATTGCGGTGGTCGTTTCGGCGATGGCCGGCGTCACGGACATGCTGATCCGTGCCGCAAAGGAAGCGAGCGCAGGCGACCGAGATGGATGGAAGGGCGTGCGGCAAGAGCTGGCCCGGCGTCACCGCGAGGTTGCGGACCGGACCCTTTCACCCAGCGAGCAGGCAGGCGTGCTGCCTCGCCTGGCTGAACAGGTGGAGCACTTCGAAAACTTATGCTCGGGCTTCTCACTCGTTCGTGAAGTAACGCCGCGCGCGATGGACACGCTTTCGAGCCTGGGTGAGGTCATGTCGTCCCTGCTGCTGGCGGCGATTCTGCGATCGCAAGGCTATCCGGCAGAAGCAGTGGACGCGAGAGACCTGATCGTGACCGATGAGAAATTCGGCAACGCGACTCCCCTCTTCAAAGAGACAAACGTCAAAGCCCGCCAGCACCTGTCGCGCCTGCGGCGGAAGGGAGCGATTGGCGTAATCACGGGCTTTCGTGGCGCCACCCGCGACGGCGTGTGCACCACACTGGGCCGCGGCGGCTCCGACTACAGCGCCACCATCATCGGCTCTGCTCTCGACGCGCGCGAAACGTGGATCTGGACGGATGTCGACGGTGTGATGACTGCGGATCCCCGGCTCGTGGCTAACGCCCGTATTATTCCGGAGATTTCCTACCAGGAAGCCATCGAGTTGTCCTTTTTTGGCGCCAAGGTGCTCCACCCGAAAACGATTCAGCCGGTGACGGAGCGTAACATCCCCGTCTGGATCAAGAACACGTTTAATCCCGCGTGCCCCGGCACGCGGATTGGATCCATCAGGGGTGACCGCGCGCGCGGGGTTAAAGCCATCACCTCCGTCAGCAAAGCGGATCTGTTGACGTTAAGCGCCAAAGGAAACCTTGCGTTTGCGCAACTGGCCGCCAAAGCTTTTACCGCGCTTAGCACGGAAGAAGTGGATAGCCTGATGGTGACGCAATCCTCGGCAGATAACCTCTTGTGCTTTGGGGTGCGCGATCGAGACCTGAAATCCGTCAAGGCACTGCTCGAAAAGGTTTTCGAGCTGGAAATGCTGCACGACCAGCGCGTCTCAATTGAAGTTATGCCTCAGGTGGCCATCGTTGTGATGATCGGCGAGAACATGAAAGGAACGCCAGGGCTCGCCGGGCGGGCATTTTCGGCGCTCGGCAAGAGGGGAATTAACCTGATCGCCATCGCCCAGGGCTCGTCGGAAATCAGTATATCGTTTGCAGTGAAAGCAACCGATGTGAAGGACGCAGTGCAGGCCATTCACGACGAGTTTGAGCTTTAAGGGGACGAAAAGGGGCCGAAAAGCCTCGCGCTAAGACGCCAAGACGCGAAGTACTCGCAAAGATATACGGGCTTTGCGGCTTCGCGGCTTTGCGTGATGCCGTTGGTTGTTGGCCGGCTTTCCGGGGCCGAAAGGGGCCGAAAAGCCTCACGCTAAGACGCCAAGGCGCAAAGTACTCGCAAAGGGATCTGGGCTTCTTGACAGAAAACGAAATCGCAAAGCAGGTTGTTGATGTCGCTTACAACGTCCACACGGAATTTGGTCCGGGGCTTCTCGAGTCAGTCTACGAGGTTCTGATGGCGCACAAACTCACGCAGCGGGGGCTCTCCGTGACGCGCCAACAGGCAATCCCTTTGGTATACGAAACAGTCCGCATGGACGCCGGGTTTCGGGCTGACTTGATTGTTGAGGGCAGGGTTATTGTCGAGGTTAAATCGATCGAAGCGTTAGCTCCAGTTCACAAGAAGCAGTTGCTGACCTATCTTCGACTAGCGGACAAGCGCCTCGGCCTGCTCATCAACTTCGATGTAGCGCTAATCAAAGATGGGATTGTTCGGGTGGTGAACGGGCTGAAGGAGTGAGAAAGCGGGCCGAAATGCCTCACGCCAAGTACTCGCAAAGGGATCTGGGCTTTGCGCTGACTTTGCGGCTTCGCGGCTTTGCGTGATGCTGTTGGTTGTTGGCCCGCTTTCCGGGGCCGAAAAGCCTCACGCTAAGACGCCAAGGCGCCAAGTACTCGCAAAGGGATGATGTCAACTGCTTACTTACAGTGCATCGAGGAACGCTGCGGGAGAATCCAGGACCCTAAGCAGGACGCCTTTCAGTGCTCGTCCTGCGGCGGGCTGCTGGAAGTGAAGTATCATTTTCCTGCATTCGATTCCGAGGCTTTGCGCAAAGAATGGCACCAGCGCCGCCTCAGCGGCGAGCCGGAAGACCGCAGTGGCGTCTGGAGATTTCGCGAGCTGATACCGTTTACAGAGCCCCGGGCTCGGATCGTTTCGTTGTCTGAAGGCTCAACGCCGCTGGTTGGCACGCGCCGGGCGGGTTGGTGGACTGGGCCGGTTCATCTTACCGTGAAGCATCAAGGCAGCAATCCGACCGGATCGTTCAAAGACTTGGGCATGACGGCATGCATCACGCGTGCAGCTTGCCGCGGCGTGCGCAGGGTTGCGTGCGCTTCGACGGGGAACACTTCCGCCTCAATGGCCGCGTATGCGGCACGAGTTGGAATTCAAGCGCTGCTCTTTGTTCCCCGAGGCCAAATTTCCGCCGCCAAGCTCGCGCAGGCGCTCGATTTTGGCGCGCTGGTGGTGGAAGTGGGAGACACGTTCGATCAGGCCTTCCGGCTTTTGCGGGACCTGGCGCCCGAAATGGGACTGTACCTAGTGAATTCGGTCAATCCTTTCCGCATTGAGGGCCAGAAGACAATTGTGGCGGAATTGCTCGAGCAGCGAGCCTGGCGGCCACCCGATTATATTGTGGTTCCGGGCGGGAATTTGGGCAACGTCTCAGCCATTGGGAAAGGATTGCGGGAGTTGCTTGATTTGGGCTTCATTCAGAAGGCGCCTCGCTTGGTGGTGGTGCAGGCTGCGGGCGCAAATCCCTTTTACAGAGCCGTATCTTCAAGCGCCTGCGAGCTGATACCGGAAACCAAGCCGGTGACGCAAGCCACGGCCATCCGCATTGGCAATCCCGCAAACTGGAAGAAGGCCCGCCGCGTCCTCGAATGGAGCAAGGGGTTTGTGGAATCGGTGACCGATGAGGAAATCTTTGAGGCCAAGCGCGTGCTGGCTGAGGATGGCGTTGGCTGCGAGCCTGCTTCGGCCGCAACTGTAGCAGGCATCCGCAAACTTTGCCGTGCAGGAAAGATCGAGCGGCACGCCGACGTTGTGGCTGTGCTCACGGGAAATCAACTTAAAGATACCGATGCGATTATGCGACGCTTCCAGGGGATGGAAAGCGAGCGGCGACTGCGCGTCGAGCCGAACCTGGACGCTTTGCGGCACGCGCTCAGAGCGGCGGTCAGGGATTAGGGGTTAGGGGTCGAAAAGGCAGGCTATTAGGGAAAGCAGCGGGCAGGCGGCTGTCAGCCATGGTCAGGCCCAATGTGGCTGATCGCTGACTGCCGGGCTTGTGACATCTTGTTATGGAAGAAGACCTCAGACGGGAAGTTCGATACTTGACCACGCGCCTTGGCGAGGTGGTGCGGCAGCAGAGCGGGCCGGGCATTTTCGCGGCCATTGAGGAGCTTCGGAAGCTCACCAAGGGACTACGCCATCAATCGGATCCAGCTCGCATCCCAGGGCGCGCATTCGAGGGTGAGGGAGCGAACTCCGCGCCGGCGTTCGTGAAGCGTCTCAGCGCCGCGGAAGCTGTCCCGATCGCGCACGCGTTCAGCCTGTTTTTCCATCTGGTTAACTTGTGCGAAGAGCGGGAGCGCATCCGCCGGCTTAAAGCTTACGACCGCCAGGAGCGCGGCGCGCCCATGTCCCTGCGACGCACGTTTCATGAGCTGAACCGACGCGGCGTCAAGCGCGCGGACGTCCAGCGCCTGCTCGCTTCCATGAAGGTTGAGCCGGTGCTCACCGCTCATCCCACTGAAGCGAAGCGGCGAAGCGTTTTCAATCACATCTTACGCATCGGACAGGTCCTAGAAACCTCTTGCGCCGAGGCTACGCCCGCCCTGGAGGAAAGAATCGATCCCTGGATTGAAGCGCTCTGGCTAACCGAGGAGGTTCGCGCCCGGCCCGTGACGCCGGAAGTTGAAATCGAAAACACACTGGTTTATTTCGAGCGAACGATTTACAACCTGGCGAGCAACTTCTGGGAACGATTTCGGAGCGAGCTTTCTCAGGCGTACGGTCCGTCGCGCGAGCCGCTCCCATTTTTCCGCTTTGGGTCGTGGGTGGGCACGGATCGAGACGGCAACCCGAACGTAACGCCGGAAGCAAGCCTCAAGGCCGCCGCAGCGCACCGCCAAAGCATACTGCAGTATTATGCGCGCTCCTGCGACCGGCTTCTGACGATGGTTTCTTTTCCATGCCGCAATTCACAAGCGGCGCAAAGGATGCAGAAGGAGCTGCGGCGGGTGATGCAGCGCTATCCTGAAACCCAGGCATTCCGCGCATCCGATCAGCCGGACGAGCTTTACCGGCGCAAGCTGCGCATCATGATCTGGCGGCTGGAGCGTACGCTGGCGAACGCCGACGGGGCCTATGACTCCCCAACCGCCTTCATCGATGACGCCCGGCTGCTCGAGGAAGCGCTTGAAGCGCATCCCAGCAAGCGAATCGGCTGGCTCGGCCCGGGGCGATTGCGCGTGGCAGCACAGGTATTTGGATTCCACGGAGCGAGCCTTGACTTTCGCCAGCACGCTCAACTGGTCCGGGCGGCGGCGGATGAGCTGCTCGGGGCGGCGAACCTTCCCGTAAAGCCCCCCGTGGAACGGACGCGCTCCGTTCAGCGCCTTCTCGCTTCCTCGCAACTTCCCGAGCCGGTCACGCTCCAGTGTCTCAAGATGATCGAGGAGTTTCGAACTCTGAAAGAAATCCAACGGAGATACGGCGAAGCTGCCTCTCATCGTTTCATCCTCAGCATGAGCGCCTCGGAGTCCGATATCTGGAACGCCTTGCTGCTCGGGAAAATGGCTGGGTTGGTTGAATCGAGGCGTGGGAAGGTGGCCCGAGACTTTCCGGAAGAGGCAGGGCCAAACGGCGCGGGTGGCCGGCGCAATAAGGAAATTCAGACTCCTTCGCGCTGGAAACTGGACTTCGATGTGATTCCGCTTTTCGAAACTTACGGAGACTTGCTGGCCAGCCCCGCTATCCTCGATCGTCTGCTCTCTGACCCGCTCTACCGCCAACTTCTCCGTTCCCGCGGAGACTTCCAGGAAGTGATGCTGGGGTATTCGGATTCGGTGAAAGACAGCGGGTATCTCGCCGCCAACTGGGCGCTCTACCGCGCCCAGGAAGGCCTCGAAGCAGCGGCCCGGCGCCACGCCGTGCGACTCAGCTTATTCCACGGAAAAGGGGGAACCATTGACCGCGGCGGCGGCATGTCTTACCGAAGCGTTCAGGCCTTGCCACACGCTGCTCCGGGTGGGCGCTTGCGCATCACCGAGCAGGGCGAGGTGATCTCACTCAAGTATTCGAACCTCGACATTGCGCGCCGTAATATGGAGGAATTGGTTTCTTCCGTTCTTGAAGCTCGTTTGATCCACCATCATGCCATTCCGGCGGAACGCCTTGAGACCTGGCGCACGTTTGCGCACGAGCTGGCAGAGGGCAGCCGCGCCTATTATCGCGCCCTTGTTTATGAGACCCCCGATTTCCCTTTGTATTTCTCGCAGGCTACCCCGATCGACCTGATCGACCGGTTGCGACTGGGGTCGCGGCCCAGCCGCCGGTTTGGGTCGTCTGACTTGGAGAACTTGCGCGCCATCCCTTGGGTGTTCGCATGGACGCAGTCCCGCCATTTCCTGCCGTCGTGGTACGGCGTAGGCCACGCTTGCGAAGAGTTCATTCGTTCCCATCCAGAGCATGGCGTGAGGGCACTGCAGGAGATGTACCGCGACTGGCCGTTCTTTTCTGTCCTGATCGATAACGCTGAGATTTCCATCGCCAAGACGGATCTGTATATCGCGCGCTGCTATGCTGCCCTGGTTCGCCCGGAAAGCCTTCGCGAGCGAATCTTCCATCAGATTGAAGAGGAATACCATCGAACCGTGCGATCAATCCTTACGATCCGTGAAGGCGAGCGGCTCCTGGACCGGCAGCCGGTGCTTGCCGAATCGATTAAGCTGCGCAACCCTTACGTCGATCCACTCAATTTCCTGCAGCTTCGTTTTCTCGAGCGCTGGCGGCGCCATCCACGCGCTGCGTCTCCCGAGCTTCTGCACTTGCTTCAAATCACCGTGGGCGGTATTGCGTTTGGAATGAAAAGTACGGGTTAGTCCGTGGTCGCTGGTCCTTCGTCAGTGGTCCTTCGCGCGCGGCCAGTCGTTGTCTGGAACGGGCATGGAGGTGTGAGACGCCTTGTGACGGCTGGCTCCCGCGGAACGATTACGAAGAGAGCAGACAAATAAAAACATAAGGAGCAAGGACAAAGGACAACTGGCGAAGGACCCATGACCAACAACAAAAGACAGAGGAAAAAAGAATCAGTGGTTCATCTCGCCGTCATTGGCATGGGCACCGTCGGAACGGGAACAGTGCGAGTACTCGAGGAGCACCATCGAGAGATAGAAAGCCGGCTGGGCTGCCGGTTGGAGTTGAAGACGCTATGCTCGCGGAGCATTCGCAAGCACGATCTTTCCTGGCTGCGGCATCCCGTTGAAATCACGCACGATTGGCGCCGGGTTGTCGAAAATCCCGGTGTCGATATTGTCGTCGAGCTGGTGGGCGACGTGAAGGCGGCGAGGGCCATCGCGCAGGCCGCCATTCGCGAAGGCAAGCACTTCGTAACGGCCAATAAACGCCTTGTGGCCGAGCACGGCATGGAGTTAGTGGAACGGGCGCGGGCCGCCGGTGTCAGCCTTGGGATCGAAGCCTGCGTTGCGGGCGGAACACCTGTCATCCACGCCATCCGGGAAGGCCTGGCTGGAGAGCATTTTGACGCCGTTTACGGAATCCTGAACGGAACCACGAATTATATCCTCACGGAAATGGAGCGGCGTGGTTGCGGCTATCAGGAAGCCCTAACGGAAGCGCAACAAAAGGGTTATGCCGAGCCTGACCCCACTTTTGATGTGGAAGGTTTTGACGCTCGATATAAAATCGCCATTCTCGCTATGGTTTGTTTCGGCCAACCCGTCGCGGTGGAAAGCATTCCGGTGGAAGGAATCACTCGTATTGAAACGGTGGATTTTGCTTACGCCCACCGCCTGGATCACACGGTCCGCCTGATCGCCGGAGCGCGAAGGCGGCCAGGGGATAAGGTGGAAATCTTCGTGCGTCCCATGATGGTGTCACGTTCTTCTCAACTGGCCAAAGCTCCGGGTCCTGTGAATTGCATTATGCTCGTGGGCAGCAAAGGCGGAAGCACGGTGTTGACGGGACGCGGGGCGGGCGGAGAGCCCACCGGCGTCGCCGTGTTGTCCGACGTCGTGGAGATCGCGCGCGCCATCGTCTCCGGCAGCTCAACCAGCACGCCGCTCGGCTACGCAAACTGGCATCCGGTCAAGGTAGCCCGCGCAGGCCAGGGCGAAACGGCCGCTTACCTTCGCCTGGTGGTTCGCGACCGTCCGGGGATTCTGGCGCGTGTTGCTGCAATTCTCGCCCGCCATCGCATCAATATCGACTCGGTTTTGCAAGAACCCGCTCACTCGAAGCACCGCCTGCCCTTCGTCCTGACGCTCGAGCCCACGCGCGAAAAGCACATCACACTTGCGGTGGCGGAGATGGCGCGGCTGCCTTTCATGGCAATGCCACCTTTGCTACTCCCTTTTGCCCAATTGCCGTGACGGCGAGGCGGTCCCGAGTAAATTATTTGTAAACGGCGGAGACGCCCGCCCGGTGTTGAGGTATAATGTGAAATTTGTGTCCGCGCGTGAATCGCCACGGGTCGGTTCTACGCGTATTCGTCTATGCGCATCCCGGAACGAACCTGAACGCCGGCGGCAGCCGAACGCAAAGGAGCACCAACAATCGCTCATGTCTCATTATGCTTTCTGCAGTGGAAGGCTCAAAAAGGCCAGTGGATCCGCGTTGGTGGTAGATGAATCGTTTGCTGCCTGGACTTGGGGAGCAGGGCGGCATCTCTCTCTTGTCGTCATGCTGGCGGTTCTGTTGTCGCCGCAAATCGCGCGAAGCCAGGCAGCGTCTTCAGCTACGTCAAGCTCCTCCAGCTCACAAAGCTCCGCTCAATCCACTCCGGCGCCGACGCCGCCTCCCCCGAGAGTGCTTTCTTTTGTCGAGGGCCAGGCGAGCGAAAGTATACTTGGAATCGTGATGGTGATAGACGGCGACGTGGGATTGAACATCAACCGCCATCTCGCTGTTGACGTGGGTGTGCCGCTCATGCTCACGCGCTCGCCTTTCAGTCCCGTAACGACGACGGATTATTATTGGTCTGGCGGGCTGAGTGAACCTTATGCTGACGTGCGCTATACGCGCTCGCTGCCCTTCAACGCAAACCTGTTTTCAGTTCTTACGGGCACAGCTCCGGTCGCCGACCAGGAGAGAATCTTCACGACAGGCCGGTTTGGAGGGGACTTATTCAATCACATTGACAAGAAAGAGGGCCGTTTCGATCCCTTTATCAATCTCGACGCTTCGAACGGGGTGGTGAATCGCTTCATTATGCCGCGGCCTTATACGGAAGCTCGCCCGTATGAGACGCTTGGCATTCTGACCGATTTCGAATTGGGTTCGGACGTAGAGCTTGTCAGAGGCGTGAAGCTTGGCGTTTCTTATTATGTTTACGAGCCGATCGGTCCGCAGAAGGTTTTCAGCCGTTTGGTCCTGCCGGGCTCCATACTCGGCGGGGACGGCCATCACAACCGCTATTTCGACCAAACGTTTGAAACCGGAGGAGCGGAGCTGACAAAAGTACACCCTGGAGTCGGATCGTCGTCAATCGACCGGGACAACGGTTATTCAGGATGGGTGGATGTGAACTGGCTGCATCCGCTTGATTTACAACTCGGGTATACTCACAGCGTGTTCTACCAGTTGGATACGTATACGGTTGGCATCACATTCGACGCAAGCCACCTCGTAAAGGCAATTACGGGATATTGAGGTAATGAGGAAGAACAGGCAGATGACGAGCGGATAGCGCGAAACCGCTTCGTGGACTTTTCCCGACGGCCTCACTCAGAGCCCACTAGGCGCGTCGGGGCGTTATTCCGCTTATTCCCCTGGTTCGGATTTGAGACACCCACAACGGATGAATAGAAGATCGGGAGGGGGGACAGCTCCAGACTTACCGCGCGGCTGGGCGTGCGGGCGCCCGCGCCGGGTGAGAAGGCTCGATGGAAGCCTTTGCCGTCAGAACGCGTGAAGCAAAATGCAAAAAGCCTCGAGCCAAGACGCTAAGCCGCCAAGATCCGCAGGGGATGCAAGGGAGTTGCGATCGACGCTCCCGCGCGCCGTGAGGTCTTTGCGGAACGCCGTTGATTTTTCCACAGCTTTTCGCGCTGCGGGCGCCACCTGCGTTGCGCTGTGGCTTTGCGTGGCTGGGGCAGCCTTCGCGCCACCGTCCAGGTTGCTTGCGGCGTCTCCGGCGAAACAAAGCGGAGTGAGGCACGCCACCCGCGCATTCGGCCGCCTGCCGCTCGGTTTCGAGCGCAATGAAGGGCAAGTGAGCCGCAAGGTCCAGTTCCTGGCTCACGGACCCGGCTATACGCTCTTTCTCGCCTCCGCCGGCGAAGCCGTTCTCGCGCTTCGTCAATCCGCCTCCGCATCCTCGGTGCTGCGCTTGCGGCTGGTGGGAGCGAAAGCGGGGGCCAAGGGCGA
>JASHON010000088.1 GCA_030041095.1 Terriglobia bacterium | reverse complement strand
GCTACGTCAACTCCCGAAAGACTTTTTCCGCAGCCTGTAAAGCCCTCTTTCCTTCAGCATCTTTGCGGCATGACTGAAGTCATGGCCTGACACGAAGCGGTTTCGATCAATCCCGAAATGTAGAAACTCCAGCCATGCTTTGCTTAGGGACTCGACCTTGGCCAGCTTTGGTGTACGACCGCTGCGTCTCGTGGAATGCCACTCTTGGCGCGCAAAAGACGGTGCTGTTGGTAATCCAATGCGCATTTATCATAAAATGCCACACTGCGGGATTCGATACGTCAGGGGGGCAGCACACTTGATCCGGAAATTGGCAGTTGCGGTTCTCATGGGCGTGGCGCTCGTCGCCGGGTTCCGGGAAAGCGTGGCCAGAGCGGCGACATCAAAGAGCGGCTCCTCGACCCCGCTTCCAATTCCGAATTACAACAAAGGCACAGTGGACGGTCAGACTTACAAGAATAGTTCGGTCGGCCTGGAATTCATCGTGCCGCCAGGTTTTCAATTTAAGTCCCCGCAACTCACGGGGCCACGTGGCAAGGCGCCTGTTCTCGTCACCGTTATGGCACTGGGGGTCGAGCGAGTATCTTTCTTCTTGTCCTTCAGAGACACGATCACCTTCATGTCGGAGGCCCGTGCGGACCTTCCTGATCCTACGGCTCCGACTGCAACTGAGGACTATTTTGCCGGCCTCATTCATGTGAATGAGAAGGAAGGCTTCATGCCGCAGCAAGGCGACGAGGTCCGAACGAAATGGGGAGGCGTCTATTTCTCGCGAGTAGATTTCCGGAGACGACCCGCATACGAGGCAGTCCTCGTCAAGGCGTGCCACAACCAAGTGCTGACTTTTATATTTGCAGGCTTGGACCTCAAATCCGTGGACCGGCTCATCGCGGGAACCAAGCTGAACATCAATATGACCCTTTCTCATTGCGTTCCAAACGAGGAGCGGAAATTCATTCCATTCCGCTTTGGACCAGGCGGCGTCTCACTTAACCCGTAAGCTTGCGGAATAGGGAGTTCTGGTCCACTGTCGGCGCAACCCAGCCGGAAGTGCCTTCACTTCCGCATTCAAGGAGCTCGATCCGATCCCTCCATTCGGAGCGACGGCGAACCTGGGTACATTTCTCGAAGCCGCGACCGTTTCTTGAATAGACGTCATCTCGCGCAGTCTCAGTTCGACAGTATCGAGCGACTCGGCTACATCGAGCAGACCAGTGCGACTTGCCTGAGTGAAACCGCAGCGCAAATTCCGAGCGATAAGACGTGGCCTTATCGCTCAGAAATGGGGTAGAATATGAGCGATAGGAGGCCGGACTATCGCTCATGACTTGGAATTGGGAAAAACCGGATTGGCCCAACTTTCGGTGGGATCGCAGTTGCCTGGAGGCTGCCGAGAAAGAATTTCTCATCAGCGGTGGCGTGTTGGTCGGCACGATCCGGCACTTGGGTAAAGAGGAGCACGATCAGCTAACGATTGAGACGATGAGCACGGAAGCGGTGACGACGTCCGAGATTGAAGGTGAGATACTGGATCGAGCGAGCGTGCGGTCGTCGCTCCGCAAGCAACTGGGCCTTGCTACGGATGAGCGGCCGGTGCGGCCGGCCGAGCGCGGAATCGCACAGGCGATGGTTGACCTATATCGCTCGTTCGCCGAGCCACTAACGGAAGAGATGCTGTTCCGATGGCATCGCAAGGTGATGAGCGGCAGCCCCAACCTGAGGGACCTGGGATGTTACCGGACCGGTGTGGAACCGATGCAGATCGTTTCCGGGCCGATTGGCAAGCCCCGGGTGCACTTTGAAGCACCACCGTCATCCCGCGTGCCATCGGAAATGGAGCGTTTCATTTCCTGGTTTAACCGGACCGCACCGGGAGGCAATGAATTGCTGCCCGTGCTAACGAAGGCCGGGATTGCTCACCTGTACTTCGAAAGTGTGCATCCGTTCGAGGATGGCAACGGACGCATCGGACGAGCAATCGCAGAAAAGGCTCTCGCGCAGAGTCTGGGCCAGCCGACGCTGACGGCATTAGCCGCAACGGTTCTTGCTCGTCGTAAGAATTATTATGAAGCGCTCGAAGCCGCAAACAAGGAAAATGAAATCACGCGCTGGCTGACGTGGTTTGCCGGCGTCGCCGTCGAAGCACAGCGCCGCACCATCGCGCTCGTGGAATTCCTGATCGACAAAACGAAGCTGTTGGATCGGTTGCGAGGTCAGCTCAATGCGCGGCAGGAAAAAGCGCTGCTGCGGATGTTCCGCGAGGGGCCTGAAGGTTTCCGGGGCGGGTTGTCGGCGGGAAAGTACAGCACCATCACCGGAGCCTCGCCCGCCACGACCACACGCGATCTCGCAGATTTAGTTGCTAAGTGCGCACTTGTGCGCGAGGGTGAAAGACGCTACGCCCGGTATCGTCTAAGCGTTCCGCTCCGGCCAGTCCCGCACCTGAGTTCCACGGAACAAGGGGAGCTGGTAGAAGAATAATCCGACACCACGCGTAGGCCGGACTTCCCACTCGCAAATTCGGCTTTCAAGCCCGTCGCCTGAAAGGCTTGTGAGTGGCTTTGGCACGGCGGTGCATGAACAGAAGCAAACGTCAGTGAGCTTCGTTGCCTGGCGGCCGGTTCTCCTTCAAGAACTCGCTCCAAGAGACGAACCGATGATCATAATAAGCCTGAACAGCCTTCTGAGCATCTCCGAGCGCTTTTGTGAACTCCGATGAGTCTTCAGAAAGCCGCCAGATCCGCCAGCGGGATTTCGACCGATTGTAATATGCCTCCGCTTCGTATTGAGGGTCTTGGTGACCGATTGCGCGAGTGAAACTCACAACTGATTCATCTAAGAGCTCTCTCGCCCGCTCAGCATCGCTGTCGAAAAGATCGACGGCATATTCGCGCTGGGCGAAACCAAGTCGCTGCCAACCTGAGTGATAGTTCTGCCTGCGTGAGACCTCGCTCCTCCAGAATTCGATCGCGGGTTCAAAGTCTCTTTGACGAACAGCTGCAAACGCCTCTTCGCGGCTGTTGATCGGGGCCTTCAGCGCAGGCGATTGGGCGTCAACGGGTGTAACTGCGCTGGGTAGGGGCTCTTCTTTGTGATAATCACTCTCCACGGGTGGCGGCAGCAGCTTTAACAAATCGACGTTGGTGAGTGTATAGACGGCATTCGCTTCCGCGAGGTAACGGGTGTATTCCCAAGAGCCTGCCTCATTCTTCAGACGGCTCAGGAGGTAGGGACGCATCATTTTGTCAAGGAAGACAAAGGGGCGTGCATCCCATGTTTCTGCTTCGGTCCCCTCTCCCCACACGAAACTTTCGTTCCCGACAGATTGCCAGGTTTCCGGTGTCTTCCAATAGCCCGGGCCCCGAAGAATCGAGTCCTTCACTGCGAATGAACCTGACAGGGGTGAACCACCCGCTGTAGGTGCTGGCGGAACCTCAAAAATTCGAAACGTACAACTCTCCAGTTCCCGGTAAATCTCCTGAAGCTGGTCATAAGGAAACGGGATATGAGCGAACCGGTTCCGAAACGAATTAATTGCCTGAAGGGCATCCTTCACACTTACGTTCTCTGGCAGCACGCTTGGCGGCACCTCGCATGCACGGCTCCAAGCTATCACCAGCGGTTTGAGGTCAATCTGATGACTGTCAGGGCCGTTGCCCGGCGGTGTCGGAGCACCGGACAGAAATGTCTGCAGCGCGGAAAGGAACCCGCTGCCGTCAATGGAGAAAGTTCCGACATGCTGCACGATCTCGATCCACTTGTCTATAGAGCCATCCAGCGCTCCGAGCCCCTTTTCTAAAGACCCTTCAGTCGGGTTCCAACCGATCCCATAGCATCTTTCGCGGAGCTTCAGGTACTCCGGAGCTTTGCCAGTCTCTCTGAGGCAAGTTATGGCCGCCGCGGCTAGGGTAATGACACTAGCTTCGCAGATGTGAATCAACCTCCAAATTAGTTCGTAATGGTCGGCGGCGGAGGCGCGTCTCCTCTGGTACACGTCCACCGCAGCATGGATCGAAGGCCAGAGCAGTTGCTGGCGCAAGGCCTTGAAGATCGTCGGTTCCTGTGGCATGTGGCCCCCCTTTATAATCGTTGAAAAAGTCGCTGACGGCCGCTGCTGGATTATAGCACCCGATCGGTGGCTGGAAGCGCGGTTTATGTTGCCGGCGGCGGGACCGTAAGCGCGGCGGGCTCTTTGGGTTCACGCTGGCACAGTGGCTACAACTCTGGGAGGGCCTCAAAGCGGACTTGCGGGTCTGCATAGCTCGAAGGAACGCGTGATCGGCATCCTGGGAACGTCCAGGAGAATTCTCGAGGCACTTGGCAGAGTCCGGCCACGTCGATGGGGTCCGTTGTGGGCGGAAGGTTTTCACCTCCTGGGGGGAGGGCGGCCGGATTATGTTGAAGCAGGGAGTTCAGCCTCGATTGGAGCCTGGGTTGGATCATCTATGCAATTATGGAGCGGCGTTCCATACTTGCATACTTGCCATGCCAAGGTTGGGCCTGGAAACGCTTCGTGATAAAAGCAAGGGATGTGATGGTGAAGTGGACCGTTAAGGCTCGAACTGCTGGTGCTCAAGTGTGCGAAAATCATGGCAGCTCACTCCTCCGCAATAGCCTCGGCAAGCATTCGCGGGGTTGCGGCGCGGGAATCGAGTGCGGTATTGCTGGCTATGCGCCCGATGATTGCGTCGTCGATTGGATTGCAGGGCACAAAATCGAAACCGAGGGCACGCCCAAAAGAGCGAGAGCTTTGAGCCCGATCCGCCTGACCTCCGTCACGCCGCCCGAGCGCGCCTTGGCCGGTGAGCCAGCCATAGGATAACCAGGCTCGAAGTCAACGTCGCCAGCCAAATCGCCGCGGCGACGCCGAAGAAGGCGCCGATCAGGCTGATCGACTTCCGCAGTGGCAGGGCGTTGGCGCCCGCTTCACTCGGCAGGGGCATCGCCGCTGTGGCGCAGAGCGGGCTGAGCACCGCGAACAAAATGGAGACAGCAGCGGCCTCCCAACGCTGAAGCCGGTTCCGCAGTTGGCGGAAGACCCACCCGGCCGCCACCGCCGCCGGCGCCACGACAAGCGTCGCCAGCCATGCCAGCCTGGGCGCCGAGGGCCCCACGGCGACGGCTAAGCCAAAGAGCAAGAACGTCACGATGGCTGTGGCTGCTGCCAGGATGACCGCCAAGCGCCGCACGTCGCCACCTGCCAGCGTCTGGGGAGGAAGGTCGCCGCCGCCCCAACGCCGCAGTCCGAGCCTTCGCGCAGTAAGCGCGCCGAGCGAGTACGCTACCGCAGCGTACAGTGGCAGCGTTACCACGACCTGATCGAAGCAGCGGTTCCTCGGGCTGCAGCCACTGCCGAAGAAATGAGAGAGGGCGAACGTGGGGAGTACCACAGAGGCCGGCTCGAAATCCAGGACATGGTGGTTCGTGACGACTAGCAGGAGCACCAACAGGGCTGGAAGCGCCCAAACCCACTGTGCCGAACGGTGTCCAGTTCGGCGGACAAGTAGCCACCCTAGCAGGAACCCGGTCGCAGCCTGCGCGGGGAAGCAGTGCATGCCCGTCAGTATCTGATCGGACCGGGTCACCGAAAGCGGCAGTCCGAGGAGCCGAAGCACGGGCGTGGACAGCGCGAGTGCCGCAGGGGTAGCCACCATCACACCGAGAGTCGCTATGACTTGATGCGCCGCAAAGGCCCCCGCGGCCCTAGCTCGCAGCCGGAAGTCGCCTCGTTCTTTCCCGAGACTTTGCATGCGTTCGTTGTCCTATCTGCACGCTCACCATGGCGAGCCAGATGTCCATGACCCCGGCTGCGGGAAAAGAGAAAAACTTGCCCCTTTTTCTACGGAGCCGTTGCGGGACGCTACCACATCGCCTCCCTTCCCCGGGCATATGCAGGCCTCGGCGCCGCGCGAGAGTCTTCCTCAGCCTCTGTCGCGATGCTTTCCCTTCCACGATATCCAGCGCGCCCAGACAAGTGCGCTGAACAGGACGAGTGCGGACCCGCCTGCAGCAGCGGGTATCCAACCGGGCGGGCGAACGGCGTAGTAGAGCCAGAGGCAGCTTCCCGCGGCGCCCACGCAGAAAGCGACATACAGGAGGAGCAGGAACCGCCCCACGCTGCCGGTCCCCGCACTTGGGCGGCTGGCTCCGACCGCCGCATTCCGCCCCCGAGCTATCCCGTGGATGACCACTTGGCTGGCGGCCCCGCCAGCGCATGGACCGTAGACCAGGGCGTACATCCAGTCGTGTGTGGTGACGGCCAGCACCACCCCAGCCGCCACCGAGTAAAACACGATGAGGCCGAAGAGGTTCCCCGTTGTTCTGACTTGGCCGCCGTCGAGCCTTAAAAGCGCGGAGCCGGGCTTCGCTCCCCACCAGTAGAGGGCGAGCAGGCCGAGGCCCCAGCACGCTGCTATCACGACCCCGCTTTCTGTCGCAGAAATCGTCAAGGCCGCACTTCCTCAGTGCACGCCCGTCCCGATTCGCGGGCGGCGCCGAGCACCGTCGGGTTCGCTGCCTGGGTCCGCTAGGTCCCGGCTCGAAGCCCCCCTGGTCCCCGTCTTTGTTGTAAATGTAATCCTTGTAGTCGCTTCCGACGTAGCTTTCCAGCCGCTCCCGAAGGGAATTATCAAGATAGGTCGCCGTCGAGCCATTGTCTACCGAAATCAGCCTTCCTTCAGTGTTGGTGTTTGACCGGAACGTCCAGTGCACTTAAGCCATCTTCAACCGTGGCTGCCGACGGTGCGGAAAGCAGATCGAAGACGGGAAGCTGTGTAGCGATCATTGCAAGGAACTTTCAGACGTCGCATGGTGTGCCACAGGTATGCGCCAGAAAATGCCGATATGGCCGCTGAGTTGACAATCATAATCGCTCATGGTTAGCATCTTCACAGTGATCTCCAACGTACGCTCACGCTAGCGTAATGTGAGGCGTAAGACGCAAGCGCCATGGAATTTACCACGGTATTCGAGAGAGTTGACGAGGGATATATCGGCTGGGTTGAGGAACTCCCAGGCGCTAATGCACAAGGGTCCACCCTATCCGAGGTCAGAGAAAATATCCTCGAAGCCATCCAAATGATCCTTGAGGCCAACCACGAAACGCTGGGCGATTCTTTGCCAACCGAATTTACGATCAAGGAAAAAGTTTCCCTGGCGACGGTGTGAAGCGACGGGACCTGATTCGCCATCTCAAAAAACAAGGCTGCAAGGAATATTGAGAGGGCGGTAAGCACACAGTCTATTGGAACCCACCCAGAAGGACGGCCTTACAGGCTGCGGAAGAAGTTTTTCGGGAGTTGACGAGCGCCGGCTTCCAGCCGGCAACTCGCTTCAATTCAACGGAGGCCGGCAAGATGCCGGCGCTACGTTCGCGGTGGCGCCGAGTTTTTCCGCAGCCTGCTCAGCCGTCCCACGACACGCCGAGATCAACGACTTCCTGGCTCGCAAGATTTGCCGAGACCTTGGAATTCCAGAGCCGTAAACGGTGCTTTTGACCAGCCACCTTAACCTGCAAGCATAACCCTTCCGGAGTCACAGCTTCCTGATACCTCTCTGCCGCTCGCGGACATTCCGCTCAAGCCTTTTGATGTTAGCTTCTACTAAGGGGTCAGCTTCCGTTTTCTTGCCTTTCTGGAAGATTGGCATCGAACACTCTGGACACTCAGCATCAATGGTTCCTGATGTTGCGAGCGTGGACCAAAACAGACATTTCGTGGCCTGGACTTTTGCCTGGCGGGACGGTAATTCCCCGAAGCAGGCGTATGTGCGCCGAACAAGCGGAATCCTGGCGACAGCGGCCCTGTGCGGCCTCCTAAAGTCTCGCTCCGCTCCCACAGCTACCGAGGCCGCCCAAATTCACACAGCGCCAAAGCGGCAGGCCGCCGCGGATGACCGTTTCCCACAGCGGATTCGCGTCGGGCATATCGAGGTCGATGACGCCCAGCCCACTCGCCACTTGGCGGCGGTTTGCCCAGAGCCACTTACGAGTGCGGGGTCCGTTCCGGCCGGCGAAGATTGCCCTACACGGCGGGCGAAGGCGCCAAGGCATCCTGCGCTCGTGCCGCAGAATCGCCGCGATGGCTGCCTGTTACTTCCCGTCTGGCCCCCTGACTCTTCCCGTCATCTGCTCAAGGGCATCGACGACCGCCTCAGCGCGCGCACCGCCTCCGAGCCTAAGCGCCTCGACCCGCCCCATGCTGGAGAAGCGCACGACCAGGCTTCTCGAAAAAGGGCGCCATCCCGGAACGAAGCCAAATCCAGCCACGTCGGTCCCGGGGATCGCTCTGGCGGCCTGTCCGAAGATCGTCCCTATCAGCATGCGTCGGTCGGTTATCCACACCCTCAAGGGGATCCTGACCGAGAAGCGTGTCTGTCGGAGCCACTCACGTAGCGTCGGACCCTCCGGCACGCGGCTCGCGTCCGGGTAGAACTCCGCTCCATGAAGTCTGGCGTCGAAAAGCAACTCCTCGCCGGGCTCAAGCTTGAAGCCGGTCAGGGCGGAACGACCGAATGCGCGCCTTGAGCCTAGAATCACGTACACGGCGGCGAGCGCCAGAATCGCGGTCGGCCAGCCGATGGCCATGATCTCCCTGCCCCACCCGGGCAGCGTCCCGCGGTTGCGTGCCACGCCGTAAAGCAGGATCACGCCCGCTGCCGCGGCGCCGGCAAGCAGCCCGACCGCCCGAAGCACCAAAGGGGATGTTGTCTTTCCGCGACCACGTGCGGCCACCAGTTTCCTCCGTCGTGGCTAGGCAGGCGGAGCCCTGAGGCTGATCGCCAGTGCCAGGCGTTTTCCCGTCGCGGCGGTTCCGAGTTCAACGGTGAGCCCCCTCGGGAGTTTGTGGGTATCGTGGGCGATGCCGGAGACTACGGTGCCAACCGTAGTTTCCAGCTCTTCGCGCTTCGCGCATGGACCCTGCCGTGGCGCTGCGGCGAGTATGACTCATCGCTCGACCGCAGGATCGATCTCGCTCCACCGTATTGAACCCGGTCCTGCCGGAATCATCAGCGCCGGCGCTCGGCTTTTCCGCAGCTTACAGCCACTCAGATTCAAAACGAAACTTCCTCCACCCCCTTGCCGTCGAAGATATAGAGTTCAGTTCTGGCGCGGGCGCCGAACTTCTCTTCAAGGACATTCTTTGCCTTCCAAAGATCTCCGTAAAGGCGAGCGTTCTCCTTCCCGGGATCATGGTCAAACCCCTCGGCATAACCATAACCGCCGCAATCACGGTGGACGGTGAGGCCAAGTACCTTCGGGTGGTGGAGTTCAATCTCCTGTTCGATCCGCTGGAACATGGCCTGCTTCAATACGGCGTCCTTCGGATCGCCTGAAACAAGGAGCTTGATGCCGCCCGCTTCGGTCAGTGGAACAAAAGACCATCCTTTTGCTTTCACGAATTCAACGATCGTGGCGGAAGGGTTCGCAGCTCTCGGGTTCCACCACCGAGGGTCAATGCAAAGTATCAGCGCTGCATCCACGTCGAAGTGTTTCATCTCGATGTGGAATTCCAACACTCGCTTTACTTTCGGCGCCGGCATTTCAGCCATAAAGAAGGTTCGCAAGGCGTCACATGACGCAAAGTGCGGGATGCCATCCCCAAGACGGCGAAGCCCGAAACTTCAGTCAACTACGGCCACTCATTTTACCGCTTTCGAGAGATGGGCGAAAACTGACAATTGCCGAACCCTGCATTCTCAAGCGACGGAGCCTCGGCGGAGGGCGGCCATCCTGGCCGCATTTTTCAAGGCCGGCAAGATGCCGGCGCTACACTCGCGGCGGCGTCGAGTTTTTCCGCAGTCTGTAAAGCCCGGCCATCGGCGGATGTGAGGCGGCATCACTGAAGTCATGCGCTGATGCGGGGGTACGAAAGCGAATGCCGGAGCGCCCGGGAAACTCCACGGGGCGAGGCGCAGCCTCGCCCTAATAAATTCAGTCATCGGCGCTGTCGGAAAGGCAAGCCTTTCCGCACGTCGGGCGGCGGAGCCGCATCACGTGCTCCGGCCGGTTCGCTAAATGTATAAATTCGAAGGAAAGGCGAGGCTTTCCTCGCCCCTGGCCACACGCCAGGCGGCGGAGCCGCATCGGTCATTCTCTGTATCAGTTTCTCTTCCTCCAAAAATATTCCAGCCCCATTCCTCCGATGGGCCAGCTCTGAACGTAAACAATTCAAAGGCGAAAACGTCAGGGCCGGCTGCCACAGACGGATGGCAGGGAGGGCTCTGCGAACGGGAGTGTAGGCATCAGATTCGACGGAGGGACACAATGAAAGCCAGACAAGCGCAATTTGCCGCACTTTTGCTGGCCGCGCTCATTTCCTGCGTTTCGAGCCCGGCACAGCGCGCATCAACTTCCGGGATCGTGTATCCGACAGACACGACCATCAGCACCATCAAAGACGGCGCCGGGCATGTGGTCACGCTCAACGCCCAAGAGAAGGTGGCATTCCTGTTTGTGAACGCCATCGAGGGGGCGGAAAACGACTGCTTGAACACCTTCTTTGGCGGACCCGGCCGCCTCTGCACGATGGAGGAATTAGTGCAAGGGGTGCGCACAAAGAGCGGATTCGCTGGTCTAACTCAGAACCCCGCTCACGATCCCAATTACAGTTATAAGCTGGCCGTTATCGTCGGCCAGACTCTGCTCATCACGGCGATTCCCCGTCACTCCGGCATCGGCGCCTTCGCGCTGGTGGGGACGGCCGGAGCAATGGGCCAGATCTACTTCAATCCTAATGGTAGCGACCTGAAGAAGGTGGTGGCGCTCACCGACTTTGGCATTGGCGGAAACGGGTTCAAGCGCTCGGCCATGTGAGAGTCGCTGGCCTGCCGGTTGCCGGCTCCCCGGCCGCCGCCCAAAATCGGCCATTGCCTTGCGTCCCGAGTTTTGGCGGGCGTATACTTTCACGGGCCCGCCGGCCCGATTCTATGAGCCCTCCAAAGAGGCACCATGCACTATCACGATTCCGACGATCTGAAAATCCTGAGCGAATTCAAAGATCTGGCGCCAGCAGAGTTTTCCGCCTTCGTTGACTTTGACAAGATTGTGGGGCGCGAGGACGGAGCCATTCCGAGGAAGTACCGCGAGCTGATTGCGATTGCGGTAGCATGCACGACGCAGTGTCCCTATTGCCTGGACGTCCATACCCGCGCAGCAAAGCGTGCAGGCGCCACGCGTGCGGAAGTGACGGAAGCGGCGATGCTGGCGGCAGCGCTGCGAGCCGGGGCCGCAGTAACTCACGGCGCACTGGCAGTGAAACTGTTCGATCGGGCCCAAGCGCCCCAGAAATAGACCGCTTCTTCTCTCGCTGCTCGCCGTGCGTCGCACGCCCCACGACGCATCGGGTGGCTCTCGTCCGGTTCAGCATCAAAAACCCACGGCCGTCAAACCCTGCGGTGGCTATGCGTTTAAGCGGGCCGTTCCTTACACCTGGGGGATGCGATTCGATCGAACCCCGGAGGACAGTGTTTTGCAATTTATTCGATCCTGGCGCATATTATGCGCATCTGGATTCCCCGTGACGTTGAGCCTCGACTTCGCCGGTCCGCGGGACGCGGGCACTGCCCGTGGGGGAGTTGGGCTGAGTTGGCTTTCCGGGTGTGTTGGACCTTTGGGATGGTACCGCCGGCCGGTAGGGTGAGTGACTTAGCCACAACTCTCAATCAAGTATAAGAAGAAGCCGCGGCCGGGAGTGCAGGGTAATTTTGTTCTGAGCTTCAAGTTGCCAAAAGCATGCTTGGCGCTTGTTGAAAACGGGCGGCACTGTCATCTTGAGGAGCCAGCGCGACGAAGGATCGCTGTATTTGCTTGATTTTTCAAATGCCGGGATGCTTCGCTACGCTCAGCATGACATGACCCGGAGTGTCTTTTCAGTCCTCTGTCAGAACAAATTTATCGTGGCCGGGAGCGGCTTGCATTCTGCCCTATGCCGATCCGATGTGTATGATAGTGGGCCATGTTCGCCTATGATCCGGAAATTTTGAGGGCTATTCAGGAAGCCCCGCAGACGATTACCGACGTTCTGGGCCGGATGCAGACGATCGACAGCCTGTGCGCCAACGAGGACGGCTTGAAGTGGTTCAACGGGCTGTATCTCTCTGTGACGAAGGCGGTCGAGAACCGCGTGACGAGCGGTGGGTTCGCCGATCCTGGTTGGCTGGCGCAGCTCGATGTGCAATTCGCATCTCTTTACTTCAGCGCCTTGCGTTCCGCTCTCTCGGGTGCTCCATGCCCGGGCTGCTGGGCGGCTTTGTTCGCCGGACGCGCGAACCTGCAAATCGCCCGAATTCAGTTCGCCCTTGCCGGGATGAACGCTCATATCAACCGCGACTTGTGCCTCGCGATCGAGGCTACGTGTAAGGCGACCGATACCCTCCCAAAGCACGGCACGGCCCAATACAACGACTACACGTCCGTCAACGCTACGTTGGACGATCTGATCAACCAGGCCAAACAGAGCCTGAATTTCCGTCTCCCCGGCGATGCCCTTCCTGCCGTCTCTCACCTTGACGATGTGATTGCCTCGTGGAACCTTGGCGCCGCGCGGGAGAAGGCCTGGGAGAACGCTGAAATTCTATGGACGCTGCCCTCATCGGCTGCGGCCGGCCTGCTGGACGCGATCGACGGAATGACGACCGTCATCAGCAAAGCTTTGCTCGTTCCCGTTCCCTGACAGGCTGCGGAATAAGCCTGTCTGCCTTGCTGAGTGAGGCGAGAGACCTCTGCATCTTTTCGAAAGCAAATGCCGGGATTCTTCGCTGCGCTCAGAAGGACATTCGTTGAAGGCGTTTTTCAGAATCCTGCTAAAGCGGCCCCAGCCCCACAGTCCCTGATGCTGCGGCGCGCCGGGAACTGGCCACCCGGAGGGCGCGCCATACGCCCAGTGGGGCCAGTGACTGAAGCGGCTGGCAAATGCCTCAGCTTTGTCGCATAAGAATATCGGCGCCATCCGAAGCGATCGGAGAACCTATTCGTACCTAAGCACGGTGATAGGGTCCACTTTGGTTGTACGCCGGGCAGGGATATAGCAGGCGAGCAAGGCGACGCCCGCGAGCAACACTCCGCCAGCGATCCACGTGAACGGATCTGTGGGGCTGGTATCAAAGAGCAAACTTGCCAGGACGCGTGTGAGCGCGAACGCCCCGATCGCGCCGAGAGCCAGTCCAACCAATACCGTAAGCATTGCTTTCCCGATTACAAGCTTGAGTAAATGGCCTGGTGGCGCTCCGAGAGCGAGGCGTATGGCCATCTCATGGACTCTTTGCGCGACTGAATAACTGAGAACGCCATAGATTCCCACGGCGGCCAACAAAACCGCGACACCGGCAAAGATGGCGAGCAGCACGGTGCGGAGCCGGGTTGGGGCGACGGACTGCGATTTGATTTCTTCAAGTGTCTGAACGTTCGTGACCGCCTGATTCCGGTTCACTTTCCAGATTGCTTCCTTGACAGGCTTCTCCAGAAGCAACGGTTTCATCGCTCCGCGGATGACCAGGCTGTCGCCAACGATGGGGCTTTGATAAAAGGTCACGTACATGCCGGGGCTGTTATCGTCGAGGTCTCCAACTTTTTCGTCTGCAGTGACTCCCACCACCTGCCAGGGAACTTCCGGGCCGAGCGCATGCTTCCCGGTCACGATCTGCTGAACCAGAATGCGCTTGCCGATAGGGTTTTCGCCCTTGAAGTAACGCTTCGCCATGGTTTGGTTGATCACCGTAACCGGCGGCGCGCCAGCGAGGTCCGTTTCCGCAAGGCCACGTCCCCTCAACACCCTCATGCCGACGGTATAAAAATAGGAGGGACCTACGATTTTGAAGAAACAAGCCGGCCGGTGGGCAGGATCGACATAGGGCCTCCCTGCGATCAGGAATGGCATGCCGAACCCCCAGCCCTCCATCGGCACTGCGGACGTGATGGCGGCATCCCTCACGCCCGGAACGCTTCGGACGTTGTCCGTGATTTCCCGAAGATAGTTCGCAAGCGCGACGCTTTTTGTATTCTGGGCCATGGACATTGGAAGATCCATAGCGAGCACGTGGGTTGTATCCACGCCCGGGTTGACTTCAGCGAGCCGGTTGAAACTGCGGATCAGAACGCCAGCCCCCGCGAGCAACACGAACGAAAGCGCGACCTCCGCAACCACCAGAGCCGCCCTCGTCCGATGCCGCGGCCGGCCTGCCGTCGTGCGCCCGCCTTCCTTCAGCGATCCGGCAAGGTTGGGCCGCGTGCCGCTGACGGCCGGCGCAAGGCCGAAAACGACCCCGGTAAGGACTCCGACTGCCAGTGTGAAAAACAGTACGGCGTAGTCCATGTGGACGTTAGCCTGGGGTGGAAGCATGTACTGCGGCGTCCACAATTTGATCCCCCGCATCAAGACGTCGCCCAGCGCCAGTCCCGCCACGCCGCCTGCGAATCCGAGCAAAACGTTTTCCGTAAGCAATTGGCGAATCAGACGCAGGCGGCGCGCGCCCAGCGCAGAACGGATGGCAATCTCCCGCTCGCGGTCCGTCCCCCGCGCCAGGGTGAGATTGGCAAGGTTGGCGCAGGCGATCAGCAGGACTGCTCCCACCGCAGCCAGCAGCACCCAGAGAGAACGGCGAAGCCGCCGACCCACCACCTGATTGATGTAAGGGTCGATCGTCACTCCCCAACCCTTGTTGGACTCCGGATAGGCGGCGGCAATGCGCGCGCCAATCGAGTCCATTTCTGCCCGGGCCTGCTTTAGAGAGACGCCGGGTTTCATCCGCGCGATGGCAATGAACCAGTGAAAGTCGCGCGTCATATCCGCCGGCCTGAATACCAGAGGCAGCCACATCACGGCCCACGACCGATCGAATTCGCTGCCCGCCGGAAGTACTCCGATAATCGTGTACTCTTTCCCATCCAGTGTGATCCTGCGGCCAATCACCTTCGGATCTCCGCCAAACCGGCTCTGCCATATTCGGTTCGAAAGTATCACTTCCCGGCTTTTGCCGGCCTGATCTTCGTCGGGCGCAAAAGTGCGGCCAAGTCCGGCGCCAACGCCAAGCACGTTGAAGTAAGACGCAGAAACCTCCTGTACGTTCATCTGCCGGGGTTCGCCGGAACCCGTCCAGGTGACCGTATCCCACTCGACGGCAGACAGGTACTTGAAGCAGTGGTTCTGGCGCTTCCAGTCCAGGAAGTTCAGTGTTGAGATTCCGTTCCGGTCTCCGCCCGGAGGCTTTTCCCATACACTGACGATCCGTTCGGGATGTGGATAAGGAAGCGGCTTAAGCAGCACTGCATCCACAAAGCTGAAGATGGCCGCGTTGGCGCCAATTCCGAGCGCAAGGGTGATGATTGCGACCCCCGTGAATCCCGGACTGCGCAACAACTGGCGCAGGCCATAGCGAAGATCCTGAAGAATCGTTCCCATTGCGTACTCCTCAAATCCGTGTCTGGCAGCTTAAGCGCGAAGGCCTATACTTTATGACGCTGTTTTCATCTTTTCGATAGCGCGAACGGCCATGGTTGTCATAGCATTTTGGCCGACGGCGCCACGATCCGTTCAAAGCGGTGCGGCAACGGCGGCCAACTTTTTCGCACGCTTCCGGACGTCGACCTGGGCTCAACGAAGTGGAGGCCGTCGAAAGCCCGGTTGAGGCTGCCTTAATTATGGAAGGAAAACGGCGAGAACGGGCGCCAATCTGCCCGTTACGAAGAGTGAGAGCCGTGGCTACGTTCGGAAAATATGATGTACCCAGTCAAGCGATTCGGCGTACGCGCGCATGAATGTTCCCTCGCTCAAGCGCGCCTTTGCCGTCAGCTCGCTCACCGCGCTCCAGTCGGCTTTTTCCAACGCGAGTACGCCGGCAACGATGGGATGCAGCGGACCTTTGGCTTCGAGGAGGGCGCCACGGATATCGGTTGAAACGCCAAGTTCTTCCAAGACGCTGGCCAAGGGCTGGTCAAGGATGGCGTCGATAGCGGAGAGCATCCCAGTCAGGAAGAGGTCCGTGCCGAGGTTGGGCAATGCTGCCGGTTCTGCCAGCAGTTCGCAGCAGCGCGCACGAATCACGCTCGTGACCACAAGTTCTTCCGGCTTGTCTTGTCCCATGGCGGTTTCAACCACCAGGGAAAGCCATTGACGGACTTTCTCCTCTCCCATGAGCGTGAGAGCGTGGCGGATGGAGCTGATCTGGTGGCGGAACGAGAACGCGTAGGTATTCAGGTAGCGAAGGAGCCGGTAGCAGATGGAAGTCTCATTTTTGATGGCTTCCTCCAACCGCACCGCATTAAAATCAGCGCGGCAGGCCTCGCGGAGAATCCGCATCAAGTTCAGCTTGAATGCAGGAATCGCGCGACGAGTCAGGGTCTGCGGCCGCGCAAAGAAGAATCCTTGGTAGTATTGGAAGCCCATGCCGACGGCTTCGCGAAACTCGACCGGGGTTTCAACTTTTTCCGCCACCGGATGCACGCGCCGTGCGCGCAGGTTGCGGACCAGGAGCTTTCTCTGCGCGGGCCTATTCAGCGCGAAATCCACCTTGACGAAGTCCATCAATGGCAGCAACGGATTTGAGAACTGCTCCAAGGTGAAATCATCCAGGGCAAGCCGGTAGCCTGCAGTTTTCAAGCCACGGCACGCGCGCATCACTTCGTCGTCGGGCTTAACCGTATCGAGTATCTCCAGAACTACGCGCTCCGGCGGCAACAAGCTGGCGACCTCACCCGTGAGCGCCTTCCGGGTGCAATTCACAAACAGCGGGCGCCCATCGGAGAGGCTGTCCAGGCCCACGAGAAAGAGATTATCAACGAGAATTTCCGTTGCCCGATCCGTCCTGTCCCCGCTCGACGTGCTTTCGGCGGTAGGCCGAAAGAGAAGCTCGTAACCGAACGTCCGCTCGCTTCGGTCGAGAATGGGCTGACGCGCCACAAACCGGGCTTCGGTGATGGGATGGCTGTCGTTATGCTCAGTGATCTGATCCGCAGCGTGCGGTTCGGTGGAAGGTAGAACAGGCATGGAGGGCGCCGTCCTTTCAGACAGTCAAGGACACCAAAGGATGCTTCGGCAGATTGGCGCTCGAACCTGAGCGTTCCGTCGTCGCGGGGCAGTTCGCACAGGCGAAAAGGCCCGAGCACACAAGAATATTCTCGCCGAACACGTGTGTGAATCATCGAGCGCAGCGTTCTTGCCGCGGCCGCGATCGCCTCGACGAGGATCGCTGCTTCATCCTGTCTCCTCAAATTGATCGTGTTGCGGGCCACGTTCGCGCCAATCTGGCGGAGCCGCGCCCGGATGTACAATCACAAGGAGAATGGCATCATCGGCTGTTTGAGTGCCGCGGGGAGGAAAGGTAACTTGCGAGGCACCGAATTTGAATTTCGCCACCGCTTTTGGTTCATTGTTCTGATATTTCTGGTGGGCTTTGGCTGCTACGGTTTCGAGCCGGAGAATGTGGTCGCATGGCTGCTCCGCCTGGCGGGACACTCGAACACTGGACTTTTCCCTGCCGCCAGCACAGCGCGCGCGGCGTTCGCAGCCGGCGCCGCTTTTGTTGGCATTGCGGCCGGCGTGCGAACCTGGGGAACTGCGTATCTGAACACGGAAGTGGTGCGGGATCGCATAGCGCACGGAGAGCGGCTGGTAGCCGACGGGCCCTATCGTTACGTGCGCAATCCACTGTACTTCGGGAACATGCTTCTGGCTTTGGGATTGTGCCTGATGGCAAATCCCATCGGCGTAATGGTGCTGGTAGCAGGAATGTGGTTTTTTGTCCGCCGGCTCATTGGGTACGAAGAAGCTTTGCTATTGAAGACTCAAGGCGCCACTTACGAGAGCTTCCGTGAGCGAGTGCCCAGGCTCTGGCCGGCGCTCAAGCCGCGGCTGCCTGCCGGAGGACGCCAGCCGCGCTGGGGCCAAGCCTGGCTCGGCGAGGGTTGGATGTGGGTGATCTTTCTCGGCTCCGTGATCTTCGCCGTGACGCTTGACATAAAGCTCTTTGAGTATGTCGTGTGGGGGGCCTTTATCGTCATTTACTTACCGCTTCGATTATTGACAAAGCGGCATGCTCAGCGTAGTCCGAGCGATGGCTAGAAGTGGTTTCAAGCCTTCATGCAACGACGGCCAGCCCTTGTCCTCCTCGATTTGTTGTTTCGTGCGGTAGGGCTCCTTCTTTGAAGTCCGGCTGTCAAACTCGAGTGGCGTCGCGCGAAGCCAGAGGCCACATGCGCTTTCTGTAGGCGAGTATGAAGTAGCCCGCGATCCCCGCGCTGATTGTGGTGAAAGCGTAGACCATGAATTTCCAGCCGCCCGGCCCGAAAGCCGGACTGGCAAAGATGTAAAGCCAGCCGACGAGCGCCAGAATCGCCGGGAACGGATAGAGCCACATCCGGAATGGCAACTTCACCTCCGGCTGATTTTTTCTCAGGACAAACAAGCCGATGGTGTGCCCCACAAACTGAACCAGAATACGCGCCACCATCAGCCCGGTGATAATATCCGCCAGGCTAAACTGGCTGGCCACCGCGGCCAATATTCCCACCAGAAGCAGCGAGCGGTTTGGGAACTCGCCTTTTGGATGAAGCGACCCGAACCAGCCGAAGAACAGTCCATCCCGCGCTGCTGCAAACGGGATTCGGGAATAACCTAGCATCAGGGCGAAAATAGAGGCAAAGGCCGTAAACAGGATCATCGCCGTCAGAGCAATGGCCGCCCAATGCCCATAAATCCTCTCCATGAATACCGAGGCGACAGCCAGATTCGCCGGCGAGCCCGGCTTGATCATGCTTCGCCACGGCACAACTGAAACGAAGCTGAAGGATAGAAGAAAATCGATAAGGCTCACGGCCAGGATGGAAATAATGACGGCGTAAGGAATGGTGCGCTCAGGGCGCCGGACTTCGTCGCCCAAGTAGCAAACCTGGTAGTAGCCCAGGTAGTTGTAGATCACCACAATCGTTCCGCTGCCCAAACCGGCCAAGAACGCCCAATCCAGATGGAAGGCGCCCGGCGGAAAGCTGAAAGCCATGTGAAAGTTCGCATGAATAAGTCCGGTCACAATCACCCATGCCGTGGTTGCCAGCGTCGTGATCCAGAGGACCAGCATAAGCCTCGCCACATCCCGAATCTTGCGGTAAAGAGAGACCATGACGATGACCGCGATGGAGGATGCCACGAACTTCATGCCCCAGGGGTGACGGGCCAGCGGCTTCCAGAGGTAGGTTAAGTATTCGGTCATGCCGATGGTTCCCGAGGCAATTTCGAGGGGCCCGAAAAAGAAAAACTCCCAGGCAAACAGCCAAGCCATCAACTTGCCCCAGGTTTGGCGGTTGTAGCTGTCACGCAGGAAAACGTAAGTCCCGCCGGAACCCGGCAACGCGGCGCCCAGCTCGGAGATTACCAAGCCGTCCGCAATGGCGATAACGGCCCCCACAAACCACGCCAGCAAGCCTTGGGGACCTCCCAGAGTTGCCATGATGATCGGCACCGTAATAAACGGCCCGATGCCGATCATGTTTGACATGTTGATGGAGACGGCGTTCAGGATCCCAAGCCGGCGGGAAAGTTGCGGACCCGGCGATGAGGGTTTGTCGGATCCAGCCGTTTTGTTGTGATCTAAGCTCATCTGCCAGCTCGCGCGAACCAATCGAGAGCGCGCGTTATCCTGAGCCCGCCGGCCGGCCGTGCGGACAGGCGATGGCGATGGATCCAGGCCCTTATTGCAAGGAAATCCAGAAATGTTCTCTTTTCACGGCTGGAATCCCGTCAATGCCGCCAACGGGTAATTTGACATTATAGACCGCAGCCATCGTAAAGGCATGGGTTGCCTGTTTCGTCCACTGGCAGCCGTCCCACTGCCGAAGTTCCAAGGGCGCAAAAGGGCGGAAACCGCCAGCTCCAAGCTGGCTGTAACGCTGAAATCAAAACGGCGCCCTGCTGCAGGCCGGACAACTCGACGTCGGAGATACTTCAATTCCTAATTTGCGGCTGCATTCTCGAAAAAATGGATGGGCACGATTCATTCTGCTAACCTCTGGCTTCGAATTGTTTCTTTAACTTGCGATTTGATGAACTCAAGAATCTTACAACCCTTGCCGGAAAATGCAACATTTTTAGCGGCCTGGCCACGATAAACTTGTTCTGACAGGGGGCTGAAAAAACACTTCGGGTCATGTCACGCTGAGCATAGCGAAGTATTTCGGCATTTGAAAAATCAAGCCAATGCAGTGATCCTTCGTCGCCCTGGCTCCTCAGGATGACAGCGCCGTCCGTTTTCAACAAGCACCCAGCATGCTTTTGGCAATTTGAAGCTCAGAACAAAATTACCCTGGCGGCCTGGCGCCGCGCGTTGTGAATGTGCGCCCACGCAGCGGAAAGCCAGGCACTACGTGAGAAACATCCAGACAGGAAACCGGTCTGGCCTCGGGACTGAGCGAAGGCGCCTTTCTCAGCCAGCCGCCCTCTCCATCCTCATGGCACTCAATAGGTCCGGCAGCGGGACAACGGAACCGCCCTTGACTCTGGCGGTTATGACGCGCTACGCTTACTTACGAATTTTTACTGAAAGTCCTCGGATGAAGGAGGAAGCCATGACCGGCGCCAGGGGCAGAGCAGGAAATCGAGGTCTTCTCTATCTTGCCATCCTTCTATCAGCGCTCATGGCGGCTGTCCCGGCCGCCGCGCAGTACACCACGGCCAGCCTCGGGGGAAGGGTGGTCGATCCTTCGGGGGCTGCGGTTCCCGGCGCGACAGTGACGGTGGAAAACACGGAAACGGGTCTGAAGCGTTCTGCCGAAACCGGCGCTGGGGGCAATTATCTATTCCCCGCGCTTCCGGTCGGAGATTATCAGGTGACCGTAACAAAATCCGGGTTCCAGACTTACATCCGCAAAGGCATTGTGCTGACAGTGGATCAGGCGGCGACCCTGGCGGTGGCACTGAAGATTGGGGCAACGACCGAGCACGTGAGCGTCACGGGAAACGTTCCTCTTGTGACCACCAGCTCGGCTACCATCGGCCAGTTGGTCAACCAGCGGAGCATTGTGAATCTGCCCTTGAACGGCCGTACGGCCCAGAACCTGGTGTTTCTGATACCGGGAGCGAACGACGTCACAAACGGCTATTGCGGAGTGGGCTGCGAGGGAGGAGCCTATCCCGGGGAACAATATGCGGACGTCAACGGCGGCGGTCCTAACGGAGTCAACTACGAAATGGACGGCGCTGACAATAATGATACCTACATGAATGCGAACTTGCCTTTTCCCGATCCCGATGCGATCCAGGAATTCAGCGTCCAGACCGGCAACATGAGCGCCGAATACGGCAACGCCGCCAGCGGCATTGTGGACGTGGTGACCAAGTCCGGGACCAACGAGTTTCACGGCGACGCATTTGATTTTATTCGCAATTATATCTTCGATTCACGGAACTACTTCGCCCCGACCCGAGACTCCCTGAAACAAAACCAATTCGGCGCGACTCTCGGAGGACCCATCAAGAAGAACAAATTGTTTTTCTTCGGCAGTTACCAGGGCACGCGCACTCGGACAGCGCCCAATGGCCAGATCGCTTTTGTCCCAACTTCCTCAGAGCGTCAAGGCGATTTTTCAGCGGATTGCGGCGGCCCGTTTAATTCGGCGGGACTTTGCACCAACCCGAATGGCATCCAGCTCGTGAATCCCGCCACTGGCAACCCCTTCCTCAACAACCAGATTCCGCCGAGCCTGGTCTCCACCCCTGCCCTGAATCTGCTGAAGTATCTGCCGTTGCCTAACGGAGCCGCCGGAGAGCTCAACTATTTAGGCCCGGCGGCAAACACGGATGACGACCAGTTTCTGGTGAAGCTGGATTACCTTCTCGGCAAGCACCATATCAGCGGGCGATACTTCTTCACGAATTTCAGCGAACCGGCCACCACCTTGGGAACTGATATTCTTGACCTCAATCCCAACGCCAATCATGTGCGAGTCCAGACGGTTTCAGTTAATGACGCGTTCACAGCCTCGCCCAACCTGCTCTTCAACACATGGTTCGGGCTAAACCATCAAGCTGGCGGCTACGTCACCGCCACGCCTTTTTCCGCGAACGCGCTCGGCGTCAGCATCGCTCCCTCGCCTTCGCCGCAGCTTTATATCAGCGTTGGAGGAGGCGCCTACTTCACGGCCCAAGGATCGAACGTGGGCGCGTATGACCGCGGCGATCAAACGGCAAGGGAAGTGGTGACCTCGATCAAAGGCCGGCATACGCTTACGTTTGGCGGGGAGTTGCTGCGCGTCCGCGCGCCCATTGCCAACCAATACCTGCAGGGCGGCGAATTTTTCTTTGACGGCGACTTTTCCGGAGACAATCTGGCGGACTTTATGCTGGGCGACGCCAGCCAGTTCATGCAGGGCGGCGGCATCTACGCCAACATCACCGGCTATAACTGGGCTGCATTCATCCAGGATAGCTGGCAGGCAACTCCGCGATTGACGCTGAGCGGTGGCTTGCGCTGGACCCCTTACCTGCCTTACACGGACAGCGAAGATCGCCTCCCGTGTTTTGAGCCGGGCAAACAATCTAAACGCTATCCCAATGCCCCGCTTGGCTTATTATTTGCCGGCGATCCGGGCTGCCCCAAAGGAACTGTTTACAGCACGCTGTCGGATTTTGCGCCGCGTGTGGGCTTTGCCTATCGCCTCACCAACGACAGCAAGACCAGCCTGCGAGGCGGAGTCGGTATCTATTATCAACCGCCCGAGACTCTGGCCTGGCAAGACGACGCGGGCGTCGCTCCGTTTGCGCCCATCATCACCATCAACGAGGCCAACTTTGCCAACCCTTACGGCGTGGCGGGAATCCCGAATCCCTTTCCGGCGCAGTTTGGCCCCAAGCTGCCGCCCTCCAACGTCAGCTTCATTCTGCCTACAACGGTGGCCTATTTCTTTCCCTTGGGCTTTACCAAGCCCAGCATCGACACGTGGAATCTGGTTTTTGAAAGGCAGATTACCCGAAGCATGATGATCAAGGCCGCCTATTTTGGAGACAAGGGCACTCACCTTTATGCCACTTCCGACCAGCAGCCGATGGCGGATATCAATGCGGCTCAATACGTGCCGGGGGATTCTTCCGAAAACAACGTGCAGCAGCGCCGGCCTTATCCGAACTTCGGGCCGATGGGGTTTATCAATTCCGGCTACAACTCCAATTACAACGCGTTGCAACTGAGCCTGGAAAAGAGGTTGATGCACGGGATTTCGTTTCTTGCCGATTACACGTGGTCCAAGAATATGAACGACTTCTCCGAATCGATTAACAACGGCAGCTACTATCAGACTGACCCATTTAATCGCAACTACAATTACGGGCTGGCGACCAGCGATCTCCCTAATGTCATCAAGGTTTCGGGCACTTTCCAAATTCCTCACTTGGGCCTCAGTGGAACAGCGAACAAACTGCTGAATGGCTGGCAAGTGGCGCCGATCATCACCTGGCAGAGCGGATTCCCATTCAGCGTCATGTGCGGATGCGACAACTCTTTCACCGGGGATTACGTGGACCGGGCGGATTTCATCGGCACGAACCTCAACCAGGCCAAACTCAACCCGAACCGCTCGCACAACGCGCTCACTCAGGAGTATTTCGATACCGCGTTATTCACGCAAAATGCGCTCGGAACCTTTGGCGATAGCGGTAAGAATAATCTGTTCGGGCCCGGCCTTTTCGACACGGATCTGGCCCTCGAAAAGGAAACCAAGATCGGCGAGCGTTACACGATCGAATTCCGAGCCGAATTCTACAATGCCTTTAACAGTGTCAACTTCGGTTATCCTGACTTGTTCGTGACTGACCCGACGTTCGGCCAGCTCCTCTACACTTCCACGGACCCTCGCATTATGCAGTTTGCGCTTAAGTTCTCGTTTTGATTTTTCTGAAAGAGCTACTGTGCGACGGGTGTTTTGGCCTTGCCTTGGCGGGCAACAGCTTCGGCGGCTTGCCGGACGTGCTCCGGGTCACCAAGGTAATAATGCTTCAGCGGCCTGAGCTCATCGTCCAGCTCGTAAACCAGAGGAATGCCGGTGGGAATGTTCAACTCCGCGATTTCCTGATCCGAAACGTTATCGAGAAACTTCACGAGGGCACGCAGGCTGTTCCCATGAGCCACAATCAGCACGCGCTGGCCGGATTGCACGGCCGGGCGAAGCACTTCGTGCCAGCAAGGCATAAAGCGCGCCACCGTATCCTTCAGGCTCTCCGCCAGCGGCACCCATTCTTTCCTCAGTCCGGCGTAACGGCGATCGTGGCCGGGGTAACGGGCATCGCTCACCTCGAGCGCCGGCGGCGGCGTATCGTAACTTCGCCGCCAGATTTTCACCTGCTTCTCTCCATATTTTTCCGCCGTCTGTGCTTTGTTCAGCCCTTGCAAGGCGCCGTAATGGCGCTCGTTCAGCCTCCAGTCGCGAACGACCGGGATCCACATCAGGTCCATTTCGTCGAGCACCATCCACAGAGTGCGGATCGCCCGCTTGAGAACGGATGTGTAAGCAACATCGAACGTATAGCCTTCCTGCTGCATAGCGAGCCCGGCGTCCGCCGCTTCCTTCATTCCCTTCTCGGAAAGATCGACGTCCGTCCATCCGGTGAAAAGGTTCTCCTTGTTCCACACGCTCTCCCCATGCCGAAGCAGCATCAGTTGATACACGGTCCGAACCTCCTGCATTAACTTTGTGGGCGAGTCGCAGCGAATCGCGTGAGCGAAAATGCGGTGAAGAACCTGTCGTCCAGGGAAGACTGATCATTACCGAATTCGGCACGCTTCGATGACAGACGGATTTCCTCGCCCGTCGCAGCGCGAGACTCAGCAAATAAAAATGTTAGCACACATCAGCCTATTCCTGCCGCAGAGCGACGACGGGATCCACGCTGGCGGCTCGGCGCGCCGGCATGAAGCCGGCCACCAGCCCCGCAACCACCAAAAGCGCGCAAACGGTGGCATAGGTGGCAGGATCGAAGAATGAGACGCCGTAGAGGAACGATGCCAGCGCGCGCAGGAGCAAGAGCGAAGCCACGATTCCCGCCGCAAGCCCGGCCAGGACCAACCGGAGCGTCTGGCGGAGAATCAGCCCGAAGACGCTGAGCGGAGTGGCGCCTAACGCCAACCGCACGCCAATCTCACTTGTGCGTCTTGCTACTGAAAACGAAACCACGCCATAGGCGCCGATGGCCGCGAGAAGCAGGGAGACGCCGGCAAAAGAGGCGAAAATCCAGGCCATCGAGCGCGATTCGCGCGTCGATTCCGTCACCACGGATTTCATGGTTCTCACGGCGCTTACCGGTACGTTCGGATTCAGCTCACGGACCAACTCACGAATTCGCCCGGAAATGTGGGAAGAACCCACCCTGACGCGAGCGATGAGTGACATCGAGACGGGCAGCTCCTGCTGGCTGTTTGTGGATTGAGCGTAGGGCATATAGAAAGCGCCTGTAAGGTAATTGGGCGTGTTGCCCGCCATATCGTATTGGCGCACGTCGCCCACCACGCCAACCACGGTTCTCCACGCGGTGTCCCAGACAATGCGGATGTGCTTGCCAATGGGATTTTCACCCGGCCAGTAGCGCCGCGCAGTGGCCGCGCTGACAATGACGACGGGCGCCGATTGCTCCTCATTGTCAGTCTCGTTGAACGTTCGCCCTTCGAGCAGCGGAATGCGCAATGCCTGGAAGTAGCCCGGCATCACCGCAAAAGCACCGAACAGCGCCGAGGCATTCAAGAGCGGATTGCGCGGATGGCCCTCCAGATCCAGCGGAACATAGGCTGTCTGCTTCTGCTCGAGCGGGATGGTGTTAGCCGCGGTGACGGCCGAAACGCCCGTCAACTCGCGCGTTCGTTCGAGAAGCTCTGTGTAAAGCGCAACGCACGAGGCACGTTGCTCGCAAAGCGAGCGGCTCGGCGACACCTGCAGGGCGATCAATTTCTGCGGGTCAAAGCCCGGATTCACTTTCGTCAGCAGCCACAGGCTCTTGATCAGAAGTCCCGCGCTCAGCGCCAGCACCACGGCAAGGGCAACTTCAGCCGAAATCAGTATGCTGCGCAGGCGCACGCGCCCCGCGCCAACCGAGCCTCGCGAGCCCGCCTTGGCGGCTTCGGCCAGGTTCTCCCGAGCTGCTCCCATGGCCGGAGCCAGGCCAAACGCGATTCCGGCCAGAATGGAAACCACAATGGCGAAGAGAAGCACGTGCCAGCCCGTATGCACACCGCTCCAGTTTGAAGCGGACGCAGGCAGGGCAAGCTTCAAGACAGAAAGGGAAACCGAGCCCAGCGCAATTCCACCCGCCCCGCCTGCCACGCCCAACAGGACACTCTCCGTCAATAGCTGCCGGGCGATCCTTCCAGGCGCAGCGCCCAGCGCGGCCCGAAGCGCCATTTCCTTTTCGCGCGCCGTCGCGCGGGCCAACAGCAGGCCCGCCACGTTAAGGCACGCAATGAGCAATACCAATCCTACGGCGCATTGCAGGACGATCAGTTTTCCGCGTATGTCGCTCACCATCGATTGCTGCAATGGAACCACCGTGACGTCCGAGTTCCAGTCGCGCGCCATGGGATAGGGGAAGATGGAGCGGACTCGTTCGGTCATCGCCCGGATTTCACTTTGTGCTTCCTGGAGCGTGGCGCCCGGTTTCAATTCCGCCACCATGGGCATGAAGTTGACGTCCCAATACGATCTCACATCACGCGGATCGAACCGCAGCGGTATCCAAAACTCGACGCTCGAGTCCGGGAAATAAAATCCGGCCGGCATGACTCCCACCACGCGCCGGCCCGTCCCGCCAAGCGCGATTGTCTTGCCAATCACGTCCGGGTTGCCCCCGAACTTATCCATCCACAGAGCGTGGCTGAGAATCACGATGTTGTCTTCGCCGGGCGTGTCTTCTCTGGCGTGAAAGGCGCGGCCGAGCTTCGGCGCGGAGCCAAGAACAGTAAAGAGATTCGCAGAGACGGCGTCGCCGGACAAACGCAGGGCCTCGCCCTGGCCGGTGAGATTGAGCTGGATTCCCGGACTGACGGCCGCAAGCTCCATGGTCCGGCTCCATTGCTGCAAGGCAACGATGGCGCCAGGCGGGTAATAATCCGGCTCGTCGAGCAGGCGGCTCGAGTGCGAATAGGGCAACGGACGAATCAGTACAGCATTCAAGATGCTGAACATCGCCGTGTTTCCACCGATGCCGATCGCCAGCGACAATACCGCCAACGCCGTAAACCCGGGATTCCGGACAAACATCCGAAGGGCGTAGCGCAAATCCTGTGATAATGCCTCAAACTGCCGTGTTCCCCACGCCATGCGAACCTCTTCCTTGATCCTCACGGTATTGCCCAAGCTGCGCCGCGCTGCATAGCGCGCCTCATCCCGCGAGAGCCCGGACTGTTCTTGTTCTTCCGCTTCTTCTTCCAAGTGCGCTTTCAGCTCCCGCTCCAACTCCGCCTCGCGATCTTTCCGCCAGGAGAACCAAAACTGTGGCGCCTTATCAGACTTCATGGGTCCTTAATCCCTCGTCCTTGGTCCTTCGTCCTTCTTTTGCGAGCTGGCCGTTGTGGCGGGCTCTCGCCATGGACTCTTACCCCTCGCCCCGTTGGCGGGGAAAACGCCGGGGCGAGGGGCATTTTTCATCTATGGTCGATATTCTACCCTAGATTGCGCTGTCCTTGCAACTGGGCTGGAAACGGTGTCGAGGCGCGTTTAGCGGGCCGCGGAAAAAGCGTGGCTGCCTTGCTGAGTGAGGCGAGAGACCTCTACATCTCTTCGAAGACAAATGCTGGGATTCTTCGCTGCGCTCAGAAGGACATTCGTTGAAAGAATTTTTCAGCATCCTGTTGGAACCCGATGCTGAGCTGGTTCATTGAACGACTTGCGGATTCGGGGCTGGTGGCCGGGCCCACCCTGTTAATATGATGAAGGAGAGAGCTGACCATGAGCGAAAAAGCCTGGATTGGGGTTGATATTGGCGGAACGAAGACTGCCCTCGTGCTTTCTGCTTCTCCTCCCGCGGTCCTGGAGCGAATCGAATTCCCTACCCTCCCTGCCGAAGGCCCCGCGCGGCCCCTGCAGCTTATCAAGGACGGCGTGCGAGAGCTTCTCGCACGAAAAGACTTCACTCCCGCGGAGATCGAAGCCATCGGCGTGAGTTGCGGCAGCCCGCTGGATCGCGTTGCCGGAGTCATTCAGTCGCCTCCGAATCTTGCCACGTGGATTGACGTTCCCATTGTGTCGATTCTCAAGGAAGAGTTCCACGCCACGTGCCGCCTTGAAAACGACGCGAACGCAGGCGCTGTGGCGGAACATCGTTACGGAGCGGGGCAAGGGTGCCAGAACATGGTGTTCCTGACTATGGGCACGGGCTTCGGCGCTGGAATCATTATTGACGGCCGGCTCTACCACGGCGCCACCGATTGCGCGGGAGAAATCGGCCACATTCGCCTGACGCGCAAAGGACCCATAGGCTACAACAAAGCCGGGTCGGCTGAAGGTTGGGCCAGCGGAGGCGGAATGGCTCAAGTGGCCGAACGCGCTGCTGAGACGGCGCGAAAGAAGGGGAAAACGAGTTTGCTCACAGCGACTCTCGACCAGAATCACCGGATCACTGCGCGCGACGTTGCCGAAGCCGCGCAGCAAGGCGATGCGCTGGCCAAGCAGATTGTCCGCTCGACGGCCCGAAGATTGGGCGAGGCCTTGGCTATTCTTGTAGACATCGTCAATCCGGAGAGGATTGTGATTGGAGGGCTGGCCCTGCGTTTTGGCGAAGCGTTGCTTGAGCCCGCTCGCGCCGTCGTGGCGCGTGAAGCGCTCGCCGCCGACGCCTGCCACATCGTCCCCGCCGCTCTCGACGAGCAAATCGGCGACGTTGCCTCCTTGTGCGTAGCGATGGGTTTCTGAAAGGAGAAAATAGTACGTCTTTCCTTCACTTTCGAACTGCCCATGCCAGGCCGTCCGGGTCGCGGCCGGGATAGATGCGACCAATGAGCTTGAGAGTTTTCAGGTCGATAACGGCAACATTATTGTCAGGACTGCAGGAGACGTAGGCGCGCATTCCGTCCGGTTGCATCAGAATGCCTTCGGCGCCGCGGCCCAGGTTCATCAATTTGATTTCCCGGCGCGTGGCGGCATCGAAAATGGCCAGGTTGCCGCCGTGGCTCGAGATCAGCGAAACAAAGACGTACTTCCCATCCGGGGTGAACTTGAGGCGGTTGGCGCTATAGAGATTTGCATGCAGAGTCTGTACGAGTCTCTTCTGTTCCAAGTTGATGATGGCAATCGTTCCGGGATGCGCGGCAGCCGCCCAAAGCTCTTTTCCATCCGGGGAAACGTCAAAGCCTTCCGTCCCCAAACCCGTTTCGATCACCGTTTCTGTCCAGTTTGCGCTGGGTGACGGTGGAGGGGGTCCGTGCGGCGCTCTCATGCCCGGCGGGGGTGGGGGAAGCCCAGGCGCTGCGGCTTTATCAATGATGCTGATGGTGCCGGAATTGACGTTTGAGGTGTAAATCCGGTCGAGATCCTTGGATACGTAGATCATGTGCGTGCGGTCCTGGCCGGTTCCCAGTATCCAATCGATCTTCCTCGTAGCCGGATTGTACCTCCCAAACACCTTGTTCACTTCCGCTGTGAAGTACAGCTCGCCGCCGGCGAAAGCAAGGCCATGAGGCCCGTGCAGGATGCCAAGCTGAATGGCGGGCAGCGGCTTCTGCGCGACAAGGTCGGCGACTGATAGGGTGTGATACCGCCCGAAGCCGTAATTGGAGATATAGGCAAGCCGTCCATCTGCCGCTGCGATCACTTCGTGCGGGTCAGGACCGGCAGGAATTTTCGCCACCACCTTCAGCGTTGCCGGATTAACAATGGAAAGCGTGCGGTCCGGCTTGGAAAGCACCAACAATGCCGGTGAAGGGGTGCTCGCGGCCCAAAGCAGCGACGCACCCAGGCAGGCACAAAAGGCCGCCAGGGTCGTCCTCAGTTTCATTCGCATTTGACACCTCTCTCGATGCTCGCTGGACGATGCGCCGTCAAGCGCTCTGTTAGATCGTGCAAGCAATGCGGCCCGCTGCCGTTGCGGCCGCGTCTTTCCGGTTACTGCCGGAGCCCGCCGCGTCCGCAGACCGATGGTGTATTCTAACAGATAGGAGGACGCCCGCAAGGTCAAGACGCAGCCATGAAATATGCGATGACGCTGCTGGCATCGATCGTAGGTGCAGGCTCGCTGGCGTGGTGCTGTGGACAAGTTTTGAGAAGTGCTGCGGGCAATTGCCTCACCGGACTGGTTACGCTCGCCACTTATTCTCCGAAAGGAGAGTGGCAAACCTCCGGGCTGATGGCGCCCGGCCAGGCTGCGCCCGCCTCGCCTTCCTCCTCACGAGAAGCCGCACCGCAGGTTCTCACCATCCCGTCGCCCTCTTCCGCAAGCCCTGAGGAGTCTGAAACCGTCCGCTCCTTGATCCATCGAGGCAACGCGTTCCTCAAGCAAGGCAAATACAAGGCGGCCGCCGCGGCCTACCGGGCGGCGCTTGCCAAGGAGCCTGACAGCGAGGTGGCGCATTACAACCTCGCCAGCGCGCTGATCGGCTTGCAGGACGTTCCCGGCGCGATTGCGGAGTTGACCCAAGCGATCAAGCTGCGGCCGGGCGCGCCCGACGCCGAAGTGAACCTGGGAACGCTGTATGAAGTTGAAGGTGAGATGGGGCAAGCCATCGCGGCCTATAAAGCTGCCGTGAAGCTTCAACCTGCGAACGCAGACGCAGTGGACCGGCTGGCGAACGCACTCGTTGCGGACGTACAGCTTGACCGCGGGTTCGCGGCTTACCGAAAAGCGATCCGGCTTGCACCGGGCTACGCGCGCGCGCATGCCGACTATGCGCGGGCGCTCGGCGAGCAAGGGCAGGAGCAGGAAGCGATCTCTCAGTGGAGAAAGGCTTCGATGCTGGCGCCCGGAAATGCCGGCTACCATGCGGGGCTCGCCGCTTCCCTCGTCGACGCCGGGCAAACGGCAGCCGGCGAAAAGGAATATCGCGCGGCGATGCAATTGAAGCCTGACGACCCGGCTCTGCACATGGGACTTGGCAACGCTTACAGCAACGTGGGCGACGAGTTGCACGCCATCGCACAATACAAACGAGCCATCGAATTTGGCCCCAGCGAGCCGGTTTACCACGCCGCCCTGGCGGACGCTTACCGCAAAACCGGCGACTTCATCGATGCCCTCAAGCAGTTTCAGAGCGCCGTTCTTCTGGATCCTTCAAGCGCTCAAGCCCATGCCTCATTGGGTGAGACGTACATGACATTGAACGATATTTCCGCAGCCATCGTCCAGTTCCGCCAGGCGGCGCTCCTCGATCCTGGAAGCCCGAGCCGGCGCGCGGAGCTGGGGCTGGCTTTGCGCGAGACCGGCGACCTGGATGGGGCTCGGCATCAGCTCCAGAAAGCCGCGTCGCTCGCTCCGGACAATGCCGGCTACAAGGCAAACCTCGCGGAGTGCAACCAGGCGATCCAGGAAATTTCCCGCGTCATTCAGGATTACCGGGAACAAGTGACGCTGCATCCCCGAAACCCGCAAGCTTACGTGAACCTGGGCAACGTTTATCGGTCAGCGAGGAACTGGGAAGAAGCGGCAAAACAATATAGCGACGCGTTGCGTTTTGATTCGAAGAGCCCGGAGATCCACTTCCACTACGCCATGTCGCTCGAAGCCCTGCATCAGAACGCGAAAGCCAAGGCGGAACTGGAGCAGGCCGTAAGCCTTCAACACGATTTTCCGGAAGCGCTCGCGGCGCTGGGTGACGTGCTGGCGGCTGAAAAGAACTACGCGCTGGCCGTTCCCACTTACCGCGACGCATTGCGGCTGCAGCCGGATGAGGCCAGCCTCCACGAGCGCCTGGCGATGGCCCTCGAACACAATGGCGATCTTCCCGATGCGATTTCGGAAATGAATCTCGCGGCGCAAGAAGCCGGGAATAACCCGCATTATTACGAGTCGCTCGGTGAAATGCTCAAGCAAGCCGGCCAAACTGAGGCGGCGGCGAGAGCCTTGCGCACCGCCGTGCTGATGCAGCCGCATGACGCGGAAGGAGAATTGAAAACGGGACGCGAGTTCGAGCAATCGAACGATTGGCAGGGAGCGGAAGAAGCGTTTCAAGCGGCGCTGAAAGACCGCCCAAACTGGCCGGACGCTTACGTCGCGCTGGCTGAGGTTTCCGTTCACGAGCACAACTACCAGGCCGCTGAAGCCGAAGCAAAGGCCGCACTTCATTTGGCGCCGGATTTGGCCAGCGCACACGCAGTGCTGGCGGATACCTTACTCGCAACCGGCCGACCGGAACAGGCGATTGGCGAGCTTCAGGAAGCGCTGCGGGCGGACCCGGAAGATGCGCCGCTGCGCTTGAAGCTAGCGCGCGCCTTTGACGGGCAGGGCTACATGGATCAGGCCGTCATGAACTACCGCGAGTATTTGCGATTAAACCCCCGCGATGCCAGCGCCTTTCTGAACCTCGCCCGGGCACTCCGCGCGAAGAACGACTTTGCCGATGCCATCCAGGCTTGCGAGCAGGCCCTGCAGATGGAGCCCTCGCTCCCTGCCGCTCATCACGAGTTGGCCATAACTTACGTAGCGGCTGGCAAATTGCTGCCAGCGCGACGCGAATTCGAGGCCTACCTCCAGCTTGCGCCCCACGCTCCGGACGCGGGCCAGGTGCGCGCCATCGTCAAAAGGCTCGGGCACGCACAATGAACGTTGCTTTTCGGATGCTCGCCACGAGCGTGTGCCAACAGCGGGAAACTCTGCCTAGCGCACTGGCTTTGTTATGTCGGAACGGGAAAAGCGGCGCAACACTCAGGCCGTCTGCGGTTTAGTCCGGCTGCCGGGTTTGACGGCGGGTATGCCGGACTTACAGAGAGGACATTCATCCGGCGGATAGGTTTCCACATGCAGCGTGACGAGCGCAGCCCTGGGAACGCCCAAGTCTACGCTGCCTCCACTGCGGTCGATCAGGGCTCCCGCTGCCACAGTCTTCCCACCGGCCGCTTCAACGCAACGCATGGTCTCGCGCGTCGACCCTCCTGTCGTCAAAACATCTTCCACGACGATGGCCGGCTCTTGCGGGTGGATCGAGAAGCCGCGCCGAAGCGTCATCACTCCGTTTTCCCGCTCGGTGAAAAGCGCGCGGAGGTTCAGGGCGCGCGCTACTTCGTGCGCCACAAGGATTCCACCAAGCGCCGGAGCTACCACAACCCCCGCAAGCGCGCCACTAAGCTTTTCCGCCAACTCAGCGCAAAGGCGCTCGGCCATGCGAGGATTTTGCAGAACGCGCGCGCATTGTATGTAGCGGTCGCTGTGAAGTCCGGAGGTGAGGATAAAATGGCCCTCCAAAAGGGCTTCATACTCGCGGAAAACCCCAAGAATCTCAGATTCGGTCATTTTCACCTGTCCTCGTGAAATCGCCAGGGATGGCCTGGAAGGCCTCGTCCATTTCCGCAACAATGGCGTCCGCAGCGCTCTCGGGCGTCGATGCTGCGGTAATGGGCCGCCCTACCACGAGGTAATCAGCGCCGGCATGGATGGCCTTTGCCGGTGTGGCCACTCGCGCCTGATCGTTGACCAGCGACTCGGCCGGACGGATGCCAGGTGTGACGATGACAAAGCCTGGACCGCAAGCGGCGCGAATGGCCTCCGCTTCGCGCGCCGAGGCTACGACCCCGTCGAGGCCCGCAGTTTGCGCCAGGGTGGCAAAGCGACGAACAACATCCTCAGGCGTTCCCGCAAGGCCGATTTCGCGCAAATCCCCGGCATCAAGGCTGGTGAGGACAGTAACCGCAAGGACGAGCGGACGCTTGCCGACCGCGGCGCCCTCGAGCGCGCCTTCAACCGCCGCTTCCATCATCTTCCTTCCGCCGCTGGCATGCACGTTGAACATCGCCACTCCCAGCCTCGCAGCCTCGCGGGCCGCGCTGCGAACGGTATTGGGAATATCGTGGAACTTCAAATCCAGGAAAATCCCTTGGCCGCCGGAGGCAAGCTGGCGCACCAGCGCAGGCCCTTCAGCGGTGAAAAGCTCCGACCCAATTTTGAAAAGGCCCACGTGCGTTCGCAGCCTTTCAGCCATCTTTAAGGCTTCACGGCCGGACGGAAGATCGAGAGCCACAATCAGCCTCGACCTGACCGAAGTAAGCGCGTTCGAAAGATCGCCGGATTGAGATGGCGCCGGGCGCATTATTTTCCACCTGTTCCATGTGATCCGAAATCCGCGACTCCCACGCATACGACCATCGCATGCCTGCGGATCAGATGGGCAAAGCCAGGGTGCCGTAATTCGCTGGGACGCGGAACGCGCGGGAACCCAGCCGGCTTTTCTGTCCATGCCCCGTAGACGTGGCCGTCGCGCGCCGCAAGACCCGTGTAATCCCCAAGGAATTCGCCGGTCGCATCGAAAGGTTTCGACGTCCATGCGTAATTTGTAAACGAACGGCCTCCATCCGTCGAGCGCGCCAGCGTCACCGTCTGGCTGCGATCGAGCGGATCGCCACGGCGATCGTAGAACAGCACGTAAGCGTCTCCCGTCACGGGATCGACGGCGAGCCACTGGAAGAAATGGTCGTCTCCATCATGCGTGGGATCCGTATTGACCTTTCGCGCAGGCGACCATGTTTGTCCATGATCCGCAGAAGTTGAGGCAAAAACATCGACTTCGCCGTTGCGATAGTCGCTCCAGGTTACGAGCAAGCGGCCGTTATGAGGATCGGCAGCAATCTGTGGGAACCCGTCGGCACGGGAAACGGCTTCGACATGGAACATGGTGGGCCCGGTTGGAATAATGTAGCGAGCCGGAGCAAATGTCCGGCCACCGTCTTTCGACGAAGTGAATACGATGCCATCGCCATCGCACCAGACGGCATACAATGTGCCGTGAGGCCCAACCGTGGCCATGAAGCCTTCGTTCGCGCCGTTGTCATCGCGGGGCAAACCCGGGCGCTCATCGATCTCGATGGGCGTGGACCACGTGAGCCCATCGTCGGTGGATCGGGAAAACATGATTTCGGAATCTGTCAAAGTCCAGCGCGTCCAGCCGACGTACAGGTTGCCAGCGTACGGACCGTGGGAGTCGTCTGCCCCGATATAGGGCTTGTCCTCAAAGGGAATCCCAGGCACTGTGGCGTGCGCAACAACCGGGATATCACGCGCTTCCCAAGTCTTGCCTCCATCGAGCGAGCGGCGGATGTATATGCCATTCCGCGTGGCGCCATGAGCCCAATAATTCACGGTACCCAGCTTGTCGAAAGCAATGTAGCAGACCATCGCGTGGCCCTTGTTGTCGTACGCGACGGAAACGTCGCCCGAGACCCGGTAATCTCTTGGGGCAACGCCTTTGGCGATCTGCCAATGGGCGCCGGCATCCTGCGAATAGGCGATGTGAGCGTTGACTTGGAAAGCGACGACCAACTGGCGGGAATTATCAGGATTTATGGCTATGCCCGGCTCGCTAAAAAATCCAGGACGAGAGGTCAGCGTGACCACGCTTGCGCCGGGCGGCGGCAGCAGCGGTCCACCTTTCACGGTTGGACAAAGCGCGATGAAAACAAACGGAAGCGAGGCTAAAAAGAGAACCCGACGGGGCGCAAGCCGAGGAAGAGTGCCCCTCATGGTGCAAGAGAAAAAAATAATAGAGCCACCTGTCAGCAATCCGCCACCAACACCGGGAAGCTGGTCAGAGATCGGTGGCCGGCTGCCGGTGCACAAACATGCCGATGTCACGCGTCCTCAGGTTTTCTCGAGCTTTTCGATGAGGACCAAGGCAACGGTAACCACCGTCGCCACAATCTGCAGGGCGCGTTTGATGTTTTTCAAGGTCAGCATGGCGCTCGATCTCCCAAAGCCAGCCCGAGAGAGGCAGGCCCAGACTGATTATAAGCCTCAAGCGTCAGGATTTTCACTTCGACGCCCCGCACCGAGAGAGTCATCATAGCGCAACAACGAGGCAATCGGAAACGCTTCTTTCCCGCGCTACCCGGGTTGATGAACAGCTTATTCCCGAGACGAGCGAGACAAGGCTGGTGGGTGTGGCCGAAGACGACAACACGCGTGGAGGGGTGGAACGAACTCAGAAACCGGTCGCGCCTTATTCTGTCAGAATCCGAAACGCGCACCCGGCGCGCCACTCCTTCCAACCACGCTTGCGGCTCAGGCAGCGCATGCAGAACTTCGATTTGTATTCCCCCGCAGCAGAACTTCATGGAAAGGGGCAATCCGAGCGATTCCGGGTCAATGTTTCCTTTGACGGCCACAACGGGAGCGATCAGCGAAAGCTCGTCAAGAACATCGAGCGAGCCAACATCTCCCGCATGAACGATCCGGTCCACTCCGGCCAGCTTATTGCACAGCCGCGGATCAAACCAGCCATGCGTGTCAGAAACGAGGCCGACTTTCACAGTGGCCAATATAGCAGGGTAGACGCATGAAAGTCCTTCAACTATTCTAGGGCTTCGAACGCGAGGAGGAGAATCCCGATGGCGACCCTACGCTCAAGCCTGCGCCTCGCCGGGCGCATGGCAAAGCTTGGAACGGAAGGCGCGTTTGAGGTGCTGGCTCGGGCGAAGCAGTTGGAAGCCGCGGGCAAAGAAGTCATTCATTTGGAAATCGGCGAACCGGACTTTCCGACTCCGGCTCACGTTATCGATGCCGCATCGCAGGCCATGCGCGACGGCTGGACGCACTACGGACCTTCAGCCGGCCTCCCGCAACTGCGCGAAGCCGTGGCGGAAGATGCCGGACGTCGCCGCGGAATCCAGATCGATCCGAGCGAGGTCGTGATCACGCCCGGCGCCAAGCCGATCTACTTTTTCGCCATGATGGCGCTGGTTGAGCCGGGAGATGAGGTGCTCTATCCCAATCCCGGATTTCCTATCTACGAATCCTTGATTCATTTCCTGGGCGCCCGTCCCGTGCCTTATACGCTGCGCGAGGAGGATGAATTCGATTTGGACGCCGAAGGCCTCCTGAGACTCATCAGCGGCCATACGCGACTCATCGTCTTCAACTCGCCCCACAACCCGACCGGAGGGGTACTGAGCCGGAAGTCTCTGGCCTCTCTCGTGAAGGGATTGGAAACGTGCGACGCGTGGATTTTTTCCGATGAGATTTACAATCGGCTGATTTTCGAGGGAACGCACGCGAGCTTTGCGGAATTTCCCGGACTTCGCGAGCGTACGATCATACTGGACGGCTTTTCCAAGACTTACGCCATGACTGGCTGGCGCCTGGGTTATGGAATCATGAGGCCAGACCTCGCGGAACAGGTGACGCGCCTGATGACCAACTCGAATTCGTGCACGGCAAGTTTTACGCAAATAGCGGGCGTGGCGGCTCTGCGCCGCGATCAATCGGGTGTCGATTCCATGCGCCGCGAATTCCAGCGACGCCGCGAGGCGATTGTGGAGGGATTCAACCGCATTCCAGGATTTCGCTGCGTCAAGCCGCACGGTGCATTCTACGCGTTCCCGAACATTCAAGAAACGGGATGGCGCTCCCGCGAGATCGCCGACGCGCTGCTGACTGACGCGGGAGTGGCTTGCCTCTCCGGAACGGCGTTCGGCGAGAGAGGTGAAGGCCATTTGCGCTTTTCCTTTGCCAATTCCGTCGAAAACATCGAGCGCGCGGTTGAACGGGTTGCGGAGTGGGCGCGAAAGAACGGCCGGGGTGCTGCTTAGCGCAGCCCATTTGGTTGACGGGCTCCGGGTTTGTCCCTACACTTAAAAGGGGAGTTTAGGGGTGAACTAAGCGTGGGCTTTAAGAGGGTTCATGTCATTTCACTGGTGTGCCTGCTGGGGGTATGCGGTGCGCCTTTGCGCGCGCAAGGCAACACCCAGTTTTTCCCGCTCCGCGACCTTCGCCCGGGAATGAAAGGCGTGGGACGCACCACCTTTCAGGGAAACACGATTCAACAATTCCAAGTGAATATTGTGGGCGTACTGAGGAATTTTCTCGCTCCGAAGCAGAACGTCATCCTTGCCCGGCTTTCCGGGCCAACCGTGCAGGATGCAGGGGTGGCAGCGGGCATGAGTGGGAGTCCGGTTTATATCGATGGAAAATTGCTGGGCGCCGTGGCGGAGGCCTTCCCGTTCGCTAAAGAGCCGTACACGCTCATTACGCCCATCGAAGATATGTTACAAGTTGCTCCGAGCCGCTCCGTGCAAGGTTCAGAGCAGGCGGTGACGAGCCTTCCCTGGTACTCTGCGTCATCACTCTCCGGAAGTGGAGTGGCCGGACGATGGATTCCTGCGAGCGGAACGGAGTTGTTGAGCCGGTTGCGCGGTGGCAGCCAGTTCAGCGGAAGTTGGCCTTTGAGCCAGGCCCTGACTCCGCTGAGTTACAGCGGATTTGATCCGCGAGTGATTTCCGAATTCCGGCCACGGCTGCAATCGATCGGTTTTGAGCCGCAGGGCGCTGCGGTGGTTTCCGCTTCGGGAGCAACCGCGAGCGGAAGCCCCGGCGGCTCGGCGGCTGATGTGGTGCCCGGTTCGATGATCGACGTCGTCCTGGTGCGGGGCGATTTGAACCTGAGCGAAGGCTGCACGGTAACGTACCGCCAGGGAAATAGCATCTACGCGTGCGGCCACCGGCTGTTTGCTCTGGGCTCCGCACGTCTTCCGTTTGCAGTGGCGCACGTGCTCGCCACGGTGCCTTCTCTGCAAGAATCCTTCAAAGTGGATGCCATCGGCCCGGTGGTAGGAAGCATCCGCCAGGACCGGTATGGAGCCATCTACGGCGTATTGGGCGAAAACCCGCCGGTGATTCCCGTGAACCTCACGGTGAATTCGTCACTGGACCGGACGCAGAATTACCAGTTCGAGGTGGCGCAGCAGCCGCTTCTTTCTCCCTTGCTGGTCAACCTGGTGATCGTCTCGGCCCTCAGCTCCACCGAGCGGGGTCTCGGGCCTTCAACCCTCGACCTGAGCGGCAAGATCCGGCTTTCCGACGGAGAGGCGGTGAACCTTCAGGACATGCTTTCCTCCGACGCGGGCAGCATCGCCACGGCGGGGCTCGCCGTAGCCGAGCCGTTGTCCTTTCTGCTGGACGGCCAATACCCCAATCTTCGAATCGAAGGCATTGACCTGAAAGTTAATTCCCAGGATGAGAGCCGGGTGGCAACGCTGGTCCAGGTTTGGAGCAGCGAATCGGAGGTCAGGCCGGGCGATAACATCCAGGTGACGACGGTCGAACGAACGCCTTCCGGCGAGCGGCTCAGCCAGACGATTCCTGTCGATATCCCGGAGAATGTGAATGACAAGACGCTCTCCCTGGAAGTTGGGAGCGGGAGCGCCATCAATGCGATGCAGCTTCACTTCCTTCTGCCTGGCCATCCGCCCCAAAAGCTGCAGCAGTTGGTGCGGGAACTGAATCGCAAGCGGCGGAACAACCGGATCTATGCGCTGCTCATGTCACCGCAACGCGCGTTCGTGATGGACGGCACGGACTTCCCCTCGCCCCCTCCTTCGCTCCTGCGAACGTTTATTGGCGATCCCGCAGTCTCGAACAAGATTACCTACCGGCCAGGTTCCGTCGTGGGAGATTTTGAGACGCAGTCTCTGCTTTATACCATTCGCGGAGCGGAGACCTTGTACCTGAAAGTGTTGCGCGCGGCCAACTAGGGCGAACCGGCCGATGACGAAGGAGGCTCCCCTTGAAGACAGCGGCCTGCGACCTGCCCGCGCCTTCGTTTCGTTCCCGGACCAGTCAAGAGAAAGAAGGTATGACGATGAAATACCGCAAGTCGATGGCTCTGGCATTTCTCGCCGTGTGCATCCTGGCCTCGATGGGCCGAGGGACGCAAACGGCATTCTGGAGCGTGGACACGTTCCGGGGTTTCCTGAAAGGCCAGCTTCAAGGAGTTTCCGCCAATATGAATGGCGATCTGAGATTGGCGCCCCAAACACAGTCCGTCTTTACGCCGGGAGAGACGGTCGCCCTTTCAATGGCGCTGGGCCGCGACGGCAACATTTTTGTCGGAACTGGCCACCAGGGTAAAGTGTTTGAGATTGATTCGGGCATGCATGGAAAGCTCTTGTTCCAGGCGCAGCAGCCGGAGATTCTGGCGCTCGCCGTCGGCCCGGACGGAGATCTCTATGCGGCCAGTTCTCCGGAGGGAAAAATCTATCGGATCACGCCCAGCGGGACAGCCTCCGTATTTTGCGATCCAGAGGTCAAGTACATCTGGGCGCTGGCTTTCGACTCGAAAGGCCAACTGTATGCGGGAACAGGAGACCGGGGAGAGATTCTCCGGATTGACCGCGACGGCAAGGGCAGCGTCTTTTTTGAAAGCGATCAGACCCATATCATGTGCCTGGCCTTCGATAAAGACGGCAACTTGCTGGCCGGAAGCGAGCCCGGAGGGCTGATCTATCGGATCACGCCGCAAGGGAAAGCTTTCGTGCTCTATCAGGCCAACCTGCCGGAGATTTACTCATTGGCCATTGACGCGCAGGGAAGAATTTACGCTGCCGCGCTCGGTAATGCTACACCTCAAATGGCTCCGGGCGCGTTTGGCGCCGAGGCGGGGCGTCCGGTGGTTGCTGGAACGGCGACAGTGACGGTGATTGCCGAACACAGCTCCGCCCGCGATCCTTCCGAGGCGCAAGTGGCGCCCCACAATCAGAACCAAAAGAAAACGCAGCCGATGCTGGCAGCGCCCGGCACGTCTTCAGGATTCGGAGTTCCCTTCCGTGCAACGGACCTGGGGCGCGGCGAGCTCATCCAGATTCTTCCCGATGAAGCCAGCCAGGTGCTTTGGTCGTCAAACCGGGCCAGCATCTTCGGTCTGGCCACGCGGGCCCAGGATGTTTTGTTTTCCACGGACTCGAACGGCCATATTTTCGACCTCCAGCCGTCTCCGGACGGCCCCCAATTGACGCTCCTGACGGAAACACGAACTTCTTTGCCCACTCGGATTCTTGCGTCTCCATCGCAAATTTTTGTTGCCACCAGCAATATCGCCAAATTGATCCGCGTGGGATCCTCAGTGGGGAATCGTGGAGTTTACGTTTCGCCGGTGAAGGATGCGAAATTTATATCGCGGTGGGGCGAAATTGCGTGGCGCGCAGAGCTCCCTTCCGGATGCAGCCTGGCCTTCTATACGCGCTCCGGCAACTCCGCCCGGCCCGATCGTACTTGGAGCGAATGGATGGGCCCATACATCAACCCTGAAGGATCGCCGGTCAAGAATCCGCCGGCGCGTTACGCACAGTGGAAGGCAGTCCTCCAGGGCTCCGACGGGCAGAGTCCAGTGCTGCGGAAGGTAACGCTGGCTTATCTTAATGAGAACCTGCCTCCTGAAATTCAGTCGCTTACCGTGATCAATGGAGCGCAGAAGTTGACGCTTTCAGGGACCCCGTTTGAATCTCCCGGGCCGGCCATCAATCCCCCCTATAATTCTGTTTCGTCTCCTACTCTGACCGCCCAAATGTATGACCCATCGCCGTCTTACGGCTCCGACCCAAGCGGTAAACCTCCGGTTGAAATAAGCTGGTCGGCGAGTGACCCTAACAAGGATCGGTTGGCCTATTCACTTTATATGAAGTCCTCGCAGGAACAGCAGTGGCACCTGGTCAAGCGAAATCTGAGAAGCAACAATTTCTCGATTCCCCAGAGCAGCCTGGCCAACGGGGAATACCGGCTTAAGCTGGTGGCGTCTGATTCGCCGTCGAACCCGCCTGCCAGAGCGCTTCAAACAAGCCTCGTGAGTGGACCGTTCTGGGTGGATAACACCCCTCCCGTGATTCAGGTTCTGAGCACTCGGGTTGACGGAAACGGGGCCGTCGTCCGGTTCGCGGCCACGACGGCGGGCGCGCCTCTACGGAAGGCCGAGGTTTCGACGGGCGACGACCACTGGCGCGACATCCTTTCGGACGACGGGATCGTCGATTCGCGCCGCGAAACTTTTACGGTTACACTGCAACACCTTAGCATCGGCGAGCACGTCGTGACGCTGCGAACCTACGATACCGCCGGAAACGTCGGGATCGGCCAAGCGATGATGGAAATCCGGTAATGGGGGCTCAGACACTCCGGAAAAGACAACTCGAATGCACCCTGCCGCATCTCACCCGGGGGATGTAAAGAGGCTGTAAAGGAATGCGGCGGCCAAAGAGCAATTTTGAGTCAGGGCCAGGCGGCACCTACCAAGGCGGGTTCGGAGAGTCACCTCATTGCGTGCGCGCAGCGAGGCGACGAGGATGCCTTTGCTCAGTTATACGAGCTGCATAAGCGCCGAGTGTATTCTTTGTGCCTTCGCATGACCGGTGACGTAGCCGAGGCTGAGGATCTCGCTCAGGAGGCGTTTCTTCAGCTCTTTCGCAAAATCTCCACTTTCCGGGGAGAATCGGCATTCTCAACGTGGCTGCACCGGCTGGTCGTGAATGTCGTGCTGATGCATCTTCGGAAGAAGGGATTGCAGCAAGTATCGCTGGACGAAGTCGACCCGTCACAGGAAGAGCCTGTCAAGCGGGAATACGGGGATGATGACCGCCGGCTGCTGAGCTCGGTGGATCGAATTACGCTGAAGGACGCGATCGATGAACTGCCCCCGGGCTACCGCGCGATCTTCGTTCTGCACGATGTGGAGGGTTATGAACACAACGAAATTGCCCATATCATGAACTGTTCGGTAGGGAATTCCAAGTCGCAACTGCACAAGGCACGGCTGAAACTGCGTGAAGCATTGCGGCGGGGCCAGGGAAGGCTTGGCCAGACGGATCGGCACCGGCAGGAGGGTTTCAGTGATAGACCTGAAAGATGAAACGATGATGCCGCCGCAGAAGGCGTGTAGCGACTTCGAAGCCGAGTTGCCGGCTTACCTGGAGGGCGAGAGCCGGCCGGCGCTGCTGGCACACGCCGCGCAGTGCGAGTTTTGCCGTTGCATATTGGCCGACGTGGAGCAGATTCGAGCTGCCAGCCTGGATCTGATGGAAGACCCTCCCGACCGGATGTGGAAGCATATCCGGACCGCTCTTGTAGAGGAGGGTATTATCGCGAGCCGGCAGGGCCTGTGGCAGCGATGGGCATCGCGCTGGCGCGAAGGCTTTTTGCGGCATCCGGTTCCGGTGGGGGCGGTGGCAGCCGCTATCCTGATTGCGGCATTCTTTCTGGGGATGCCGGGGCAATCGTTTCTCCACCGCCGGAGCGCATTACCGCAGGTCAGTAACGCTTCAGCAAGCAGGCGGGAGGCTTCTTCCGCCATCGATCAACTCCGGCAGACGGTGAGTGGCCTGCAGCGAGCCTTCAATGCGAACGCATCGCGGCTCGACCCTTCGTTGAAGGTTACCTATCAGAGAAGTCTCGAATCTTTGAACCAGGAAATCCGGGATTGCAGAAGGTCGTTGCCTGGCGATCCCGACGGATTGACGCAGCACTATCTCGCGAGCGCCTACATGCAAAAGGCCGAATTGCTTCAGTCGGCGCTGGAATATGACTTGCGTTGACGCGCAACGCTCGCCTGCAGGCTGCCGGACGGGATGAGCCAGGCGCGGCGCCTCCAAGGGAACGTGGAGTGAAATGAATATGCTTTCCGCCGCAAACCGTGTCGCCAGATCGATTCCGGCTCTCTTGCTGGTAACACTAGCGGCGGGGGCCTGGGCGGCCGGACCCCCTCAGCACAGCCAAACCTTCTCCACCATTGCTAGCCCGGATATCAATTTGATCAATCTCCGGGGAAACGTGATCGTTCGCGGCTGGAGCCGGTCCTTTGTGCACGCCGATTACGTCATGGCGTCTCCGAAAATTGAGATTGACGCGGTTTCCATGCCGAGCCGTGGGCAGGCGGACAAGATCCAATTGATGACGCATCTTCTGGACGCTTCCCTCCATGGGCCAGACGCGGAGGTTGATTACACGCTGAGCGTCCCGCAAGACTCAAGCGTCGAAATTCGCAACCCCGAAGGGGTGGTGCGTATCGAGGGACTGGGTGGCGATCTTTGGGTTGAGTCCGTGGGAGGGGCCATTTTCGTCGGTGACGCGTCCGGCCACGTTTCAGCTCGTTCGATTGGTGGGGACATTGAGGTGTCGTCGTCTTCGGGCAATATCGAGCTTTCATCAGTCATGGGAAATCTGAGGCTGCTTTCGCCCACCAGCTCCTCCATCCATGCGCGAACCAGCTCGGGCGGCATTGTCTACGAAGGAAGTGTCTTGCCCACCGCTGAATACGTTCTGGAGACTTACAGCGGCAACATCAACGTGGCGTGTCCGCCTTCCGCGTCCTTTAACCTGGATGCCCGCTCGGTTCACGGAAAGGTGGTTCATCTCCTCAAGGTGAGGCGAAAGCCGCACCATCCTAGTTACTCGTATTACGGCAACGCCGTTTACGGCACCCACAATCACGGTGGCGCTGTTCTGCAGCTCACTTCTTATCGCGGGAATATCTATATCCGCCCGCAGTCTCAAAATTCTTCTCCCACCAACACACCTTAAGACCACGCGTTCAGTCTGAGCAGTGGTAGTATAGTCTTCACGTATGGTGAGCCATAACCCGACTGACTTGCGCACTAAATTCGTTAAGTTTTTTGGAACTGAGCCGTCCCTCTATCGAGCTCCCGGAAGAGTCAATCTGATCGGCGAGCATACGGACTACAATGAGGGATTTGTCTTGCCTGCGGCGATTGGCTTTTCATGCTGGGTGGCTGGCTCGCGCCGTGCGGACCAGAACCTGGTGATTCACTCTGAAAACATGAATGAAACGGTAGATGCGCGCCTCGATGGCGAAGGGCTGAAGGCGACAGGCGGATGGGCGGATTATCCGCTGGGTGTTGCCTGGGCTCTCACACAAGGCGGCTATGCTCTGGCTGGCGCAAACCTCTTCATTCAGAGTGAAGTGCCACTCGGTTCCGGCCTGAGCTCGTCGGCGGCGCTGGAAGTTTCCGTCGCGCTGGCCCTGCTGGATCTTTCCTGCCAACCCATCAACCGCATGCGCGTCGCCACGCTTTGCCGGCGCGCGGAAAATGAATTTGTGGGTACGCAATGCGGCATTATGGACCAGTTTATATCGTGCCACGGCCTTGCGGGCCACGGCCTGCTCCTGGATTGCCGCTCGCTCGAGTTCAGGACTCTGCCGCTTCGGGCGTCAATCCGCCTGGGCATCTGCAACACCATGGTGAAACACGAGCTCAGCGCCGGCGAATACAACCTGCGGCGTCAAGAATGCGAGGAAGCTGTCCGCCGGTTGAGCCAGGAGATTCCGGGCTTGCGGTCGCTACGCGATATCACCTCGAAGGATCTGGACGCACACCGGGACTGCCTGACGGAAACCCTCTATCGCCGGTCCCGGCACGTGGTGACGGAAAACGAACGAACGTTGCAGGCCGCACAGGCACTCGAGCGGGGCGACATGGGCGCCTTCGGGCAGATGGCGATTGAGTCTCATCGCAGCCTGCGTGACGATTACGCAGTGAGCTGCGAAGAGCTCGATTTGATGGTCGAACTGGCGCTCAGGCAGGAAGGGGTCTACGGCGCCCGGATGACCGGTGGAGGATTTGGCGGCTGCACCATCAGTTTCCTCGACGCCAGGAATGCCGCAGAATTCCGCCGTGCGATCGCCGACGAGTACTTCAAGGCTACGGGGCGCCAACCCGAAATTTACATTTGTGAAGCTTCGGACGGCGCGCGGGCTTTAGTTCCCGCATCCACAGCAATCTGATTCACGATTCCGGAGTCCCAAGCCAGATTCCTGTTCCATGGCCTCTTTCGATCTCCGCCAACGCCCCCATCGCCGATTCAATCCGCTGACGCGCGAGTGGGTGCTCGTTTCGCCGCATCGAACCCAGCGGCCGTGGTTGGGCAAAGTGGAAAAGACGCCGCAGCCCGGCGCAGAAACATACGACCCCAATTGTTATTTGTGTCCGGGCAATCTGCGTGCCGGCGGCAAGCGCAACCCGCCGTACCGTGCTACATTCGTTTTTGATAATGACTATCCAGCGCTATTGCCCGAGCCTTCTTCGGCAAGCCTCGACGAGCCTGGCCTGCTCGATGCACAAGCTGAGGCGGGCATCTGCCGGGTGATCTGTTTTTCACCCCGGCACGACCTTACCATTACTCGTATGTCGCCTTCCGAACTGGCCGGCGTGGTAAGAGTGTGGACGGAGCAATACTGCGAGCTGGGAGCAATTTCCTGGGTGCAGCACGTGCAGATTTTCGAAAATCGCGGTGCGCTGATGGGCGCCAGCAACCCGCACCCGCACTGCCAGTTGTGGGCGAACGCTTCATTGCCCAACCAGCCGGCGAAGGAGTTGCTCTCGTTCCGGGAGTATTGGACAAACCGCAAATCGTGCATTCTTTGCGATTATCTGAGAATCGAGCTCGACCGGCGCGAAAGACTTGTTTGCCAAAACGAGAGCTTCGTCGCGTTGGTTCCGTTCTGGGCCATCTGGCCGTTTGAAGTGATGATCCTCAGCACGCGTCACTTCGGTGGAATGGAAGCGCTCGAAGAGCGTGAAATTCACGCTCTCGGTGAACTCCTCCGGCGCCTGACGACGCGTTACGATAATCTCTTCGAAGTCTCATTTCCCTATTCCATGGGATTCCATCAGCAGCCCACGGACGGCGACGCGCATCCTGAATGGCATTTTCACGCTCACTATTTTCCTCCTCTCTTACGCTCCGCAACGATTCAGAAATTCATGGTCGGCTACGAGATACTGGCCACACCCCAGCGCGATATTACCCCCGAGCACGCTGCCGAGCGATTAAGAGATGCCGGTGAAGTCCATTATCTGGACCGGAGTGGGACGATGCAGGCGAAGTGACCGGCGGCCGAGCCGCGTTTCACCGCGCTTTATGTTGCTGGGTGAATTCGACGAGGGCTGCCAACTTTTTTCGCGCGGCGCCGGAGTCAACCGCTTCCCGGGCCCGCTCGACGCCTTCCGAAAAACTCTGTGCGAGCCCCGCCACAACGAGCGCCGCTGACGCATTCGCAAGGACGACGTCGCGATGAGCGCCGCGCTCACCTTCGAGTATCCCAAGCAGGATTTTTGCGTTCGTGTTTCCATCCCCTCCGAATAGGGTTCGGTCGGGCGCGTGCTGCATCCCGAACTCCTCTGGAGCTAAATCGCGCGAGCGCACCATTCCTTTCGAAAGTTCCGAAAGCCGGGTAAGAGCCGCAAGAGAGATTTCATCCATACCGTCGTAACTGGCCACTACAAAGGCACGTTCGGCACCCAATTCCGCCAGCACGCGCGCCATCAGCTCCGTACGGACGCGGTCATAGACGCCGGCGAGCTGGCGGGACGCTCCTAAAGGATTGGTCAGCGGCCCGAGCAGGTTGAAAACCGTCTTGCTTTTGAGGCTGCGTCGCGCCCGCATCACGTGTCTTGTGGCCTGATGAATCTGCGGTGCGAATAAAAACACCACACCCGTTCTCTCAAGGCACTGAGAAATGCGGTGGAGCGGCAGCTCAACGGCCACGCCGAGCGATTCCAGTACATCCGCGCTGCCGCATTGGCTGGAGATGGCACGGTTCCCATGCTTGGCGACGCGCGCGCCCGCTCCGGCAGCCACCAGCGCCGTCGCCGTGGAGATGTTGAATGTACCGGCGCCGTCTCCGCCGGTACCGCAGGTATCGAGTAGCGGACCGTTGCCCAGGAGGCCGTCCTGTGGCAGGCCAAAATGGTCCAGCACTTCAAACGCGCGCGCGCGCATGACCTCCGCAAAACCAACTACCTCCTCCACGGTTTCACCCTTGTCGCGCAAAGCCACGAGCAGCGCCGCAATCGTCTCATCCGGAATGCCGCCGGCGAGCAGTTCTCTCATCACTCCGGCAGCTTCCTCGCGCAGGAGATCCTCCTTGTTCTCGATTTTCTCGATGGCTTCAGGAACGAGCATAATTAAGTGCCAGCTTACTACGGGGATGGTTGATTAACACATTTGTTTTCAGTGTATTGTATCGGCTTCGCGCCTTCTCCGGCAAATCGTCGATTTGATGTGCTTAAAACCTTTAAACTGTTAAGCTTAGTATTTTCAACAACTTGTTAGGATATACCCAATTCTGCACGCCGTAAAATGGACTATCTTGCTGTTTTTCAATAACTTACTGGGATACGCTCTTCGTGTTTCAAGTAACATACTTATTTTCAGTTACTTACTGGGATTGTTGGTCATGGTCAAATAGCATTTGCTGATTATAAAAGACTTGCTGGGTTTGTTGGTCACAGAAAATGCCCGTGCGCTTGGCTGTGAATGACCTATCATTCCTCGTAGTTGCCTTGCAAAAGTATTGCTCCCGCCGCTGAGGCTAGACGTCAGGCGTGTTGTATTCGAGGTCATTGGGCTGTTCCTTGCCGTACTGTGTGGAGTCGGCCCCCAGCCCTTAGAGCGAACCGCTCTCGCTGCAACCACCGATTTCGATACACCCAGCGGTAGCGTGGAAATCCGGCATCCGAGGCAAACTCAATTCGAACCACAATCCAAATTTCGCACGAATCCACACTTCGCACACCTATCTCATAGCCTAGCAGAACGTAACGAGGCTGCGGAGACGAATAGGACAAATGAGACGAATTAATGTTGGCCCGTCATTGTGGTCACTTGAACACCAGTACGACGGGGCGCGGCGTGCCTTTGGTCGTGTCACTGTCGGGTGGTGGGTCAGTTTGAAATTTCGTCGCAACAGAATGGCGGGTGATTTGCCGTTCAGACTGTGGCGCAGGGAGGAGATTCGAAGCGTCGGTAGCCTGGAATACTGACAATCCCGCTGTTTAACAGACCGCCTCCCTACTGCCGCGCCAGCAACTGCGGAAAGGTGGGATAGCCTTTGATGACTGAGAACATGCGTCCTAGGGCATCCTGGCGCGAAGTCTTGAGCCCTTTTGGGCGTCACTGCCTTTTTATGATCCGCTTCGGCAGGATATAGCACCGCTTCATTCGGACCGAGCTTTGAGCCGTTCAAGGTCGGCGTCCAGCTCGTCTTCGGGGATGCCTTCGCCGCGTTCCAGTTGCTCAATGCCGGTGTGAATCTTCGCGTCGATCACCTGGCGGTTGGCCGTGAGCTGCATCCACCGCTCGCATGGCTGAGGTTGCTCGATGAGCGTGAGCTTGCCTTCCGCGCCAACCTCAAATTTCCAACGCTCGGTGGCTGATGCGTGTACTTCGGGTACAAAGTTTCTCCGGGTCTCGGGCGGAGCAAATCGGCTAGAGGATGTAAACACCGCAACAGCCAAGGTAGGCTTGCCCTGGCAGGCGCAGGTGCGAAGATGACGGAGGGCTTGATGAAATGCTACCCGTGCATCCCAGTCTCGAATGTCCTGGTCAAAATAGAGTTCCGGGAATGCGGTGACGATCAGAGCTTGCGCCGGGAATTGGGTAATGAGTTCGGGAACCCGGATGATAAGCTCCGTGAGTTGGAAGCAGGTGAACGCGCGGGCAATCTGGATATGACGGTTAAATTCCTCGAACGCCACTCCCCGGTGCTGGGCTAGCTTAGCCACTAAGCGCGGATTGACACAGTTAGCGCCGTCCAGGAACAGAATACGTCTGCCGCCTAAAATAAGACTCGGCAGAAAATAGTGGCTCAGGCGCGGCACATGGGAATCGCCCTCGAACAAGGCCAGGCCTTTCGCCGGTAACCGCCAAGGTTGGGTTGAAACTGCGGACGCTGATCGTAGTCTTTCCATGAAATGGCTCCTTCCCCAAAACCCAGAGGGTAAGCGAATAAAAAGCGAAAGTCAACTCCATGCCCATGACTCCCGCTCATCGGGAGCTGAAGTAGCTGGCACGACTCATCAACTGCAATGGTCAAATTCGCCCTGCTTTCAGAGGGATCGTGCGTCGATATACAGACGATCCTTCCTCGTTCCTCAATCAATCACAGACGCGGCAATTGAACTCGCCTGGGCGGTTTCAAAACTCTCAAGCTGGGCACGGAGCCAATTGACGGTTTCCTGGGCGTTGCGCCAGTCGCGCACCTGCTGGCAGTAACGCAGTCGCTCTTGTCGGATGTGGTCCGGCGTCCGCCAGTTCTGGGAGCGATACGGCTTTGATTCGAGGCTGTTCCCAGCGTACTTGTAAAGATGCTTGAGGTATTCGGCTTCGGATGGTTTTTCGCCGTGCCTCGTGGTCCGAAGTTCTCCATATTTCCGAACCTCTTGTCCGGCGAGTACCGCAAGAGCTCGGTAGAGCTTACTCGGGTCGTGGATTCCAGCTTCAACGTCGCCGTGACTCAGGCTGTGAGCTACGGCAATGTCTCCGACTCTTCGGCGGATGGGCTTCTGGGCGTACCAAGCCATCCAGTGTTCTCGTTCGTAGTCGCTGGCCGCCTCGCCGCATTCAAGCGCAGGATTGTATGGCCGGTAGTGAATCACCATGCTCTTAACCTTGCGTTCAGCCACGGCGATCTTGCGTAACAGTTCGGCTCTGCGGCGCTCCTCGCGCGAAAGATGGCGAAAGGCTTTCTTCATTTGCTCGCGTGCGGCCCAGGCTTTCAGCGATTTGTAATGCCCGCTTCCGCGCTGCATGTCGAGTGACCGCAAGCGATAGTGCCGCCCCTCGGGATGAATTTCCAGGTCATTGGTGAGTGTAATCTCACAGGCAGTAAGGTCGGTAAGCAGGCCGGCGAGGATCGCTCGTGAGAGTGCCAGCGGCTTGTCGCCTGGCCGGGGGATGCCAACAATCGGGGCCTTCTGGCGTGTAAGTGCCATAACCTTCGCCAGCGTGATTCCAATACAGCTTACAGTGTCAGCGCCACCGCGCGCACCGATTGTGGCGGCCTGCTGGCCGGGGGGGACCGCGCTTGTTGCTTCTGCTGCTGCCTGCCGGATTGTGATTTCCTCGGTCACGTTGTTTCTCCTTTTCTGCCCTGCTTCTCGCGGGGCACTTGAGGGCGAGTGGGGCCTGCTCGCAAGGCCACGGGCTGCTTTTTTGGAGGGGCCGAAAAATCACGCCTTTTGATTTTTAGGAGGGGCCAAAACCCGAAGGATCACGCGAAGCGGAAAAGCAGAAGCCCGCCGCGCCGCCAGCGTGCAGGCGTCTTTCCCATCTCGCAGTGCCCGCGAGAAGAAGGGCGCCAGTGAAGGAGGGTGACCGGGAAAATCACGGCAGAGAGTGGGGAGGAAGACTCAGCGCGGGCGCCGGGGCCGGAGAGCCGCTTCCGGTCAGCATTCACCCATTTCCCGTTCTAAGCTGAAACCGATCGCAGGCTAAACTTCACTGGCTAATGTGCCGATCAATAGTAAGAAGGAATAGGCTGTTGCCGGAATGCCCTCTGCTGCCCAGCCGTTCTAGAGGGGAAGCAATGCGCACCATAATATCGTTAGCAGTCGTCCTGACTGCTTTGCCCGCCTTTATTAAAGCCGAAACGCCAGAGCAGATTTTCAAGCAGGTTTCGCCCAGCGTCGTCGTCATCCGCGTGTCCGACGCCGCAAGCAAGCCCGTGGCGCTGGGAAGCGGCGTGGTCATTCATTCCGGTACCGTGATCACCAACTGTCATGTAGCCCAAGCCGGTGCCTGGGTTGTAGTCAACTATCGTGGCAAGTCCTTTGCGGCTACCTTGCATTATGCCGACACGGATCGCGACCTTTGCGAGCTGAGCGTGCCGGACCTGCCTGCCCCGCCGGTTTCTCTTGCGAGCACAGCAAGCCTCCAGGTGGGCCAGAGCGTGTACGCGATTGGTGCACCCGAGGGATTGGAGCTGACTCTTAGCGCCGGCCTGATTTCGGGCTTACGCTCCGTTGCAGGCCTCCGTTATATCCAGACCACAGCACCTATTTCGCCAGGCTCTTCGGGCGGCGGGCTGTTCGATGACCAGGGCCGGCTAGTTGGCATTACCGCGTTCTATGTGAAAGGCGGCGAAAACCTGAACTTCGCTTTGCCGGTGGACTGGATTGCGGGCTTGCCGGAGCGCGCCAGGAGAGAAGCTGCGATCACGGACGACGTACAGGACAGGGAGTCGGACTGGCTTTCCAGGGCTGCCCGGCTCGCGGAGAAATCCGACTGGCAAGGGCTGGCGAAACTTTCGCTGGCCTGGACGGAGCAGGAGCCAGGCAGCACTTTGGCTTGGGGAGCCCTGGGTGAGGCTTACACGGGCCTCCAGCGGTATGACAAAGCCCTGGAAGCCGATCAGGAAGCGTTGCGGCTCGATCCCAAGAATGCCAGCAATTGGTACGACCTAGGTATCGACTACTTCGATCTCCAGCGATACGACGTCGCCGTCCTAGCCGAGCAGGAGTCGGTGCGGCTCGACCCCAAGGATGCTGGCGCGTGGATGAACCTGGGCGTCGACTACAGCGATCTCCAGCAGTACGACAAGGCTCTGGAGGCCGACCAGGAGTCGGTGCGGCTCGATCCCAAGGATGCCGACGCATGGAGGGACTTGGGCGTCGGCTACTGCAATCTCGGGCAGTACGACAAAGCCCTGGCAGCAGACCAGGAGGCCGTGCGGCTCGATCCCAAGGACGCCGCCGCGTGGAGGGACTTGGGAGTCGATTGCAGCGATCTCCAGCACTACGACAAAGCCGTGCTAGCCGACCAGGAAGCCGTGCGGCTCGATCCCAAGAACGCTGGCGCGTGGATGAACCTGGGCATCGACTACAGCAGTCTGCAACAGTACGACAAAGCCCTGGCAGCCGATCAAGAGGCTGTGCGCCTTGATCCCAAGGATGCTGGCGCATGGGTGAGGTTGGGCGCCGTGTACGGCACCCTCAGGGAGTACGACAGGTCCCGCGCGGCAGAACAAGAGGCCGTGCGGCTCGATCCCCAAAGCGCTGTCGCATGGATGGCCCTGGGCGTCGATTACCTCCACTTGCGGCAATACGACAAAGCCCTGGAAGCCCTTCAGGAGGCCGTGCGGCTCGATCCCCAAAGCGGTGTCGCATGGGCGGCCTTGGGCGTCGATTACCTCCACTTCCGGCAATACGACAAAGCCCTGGAAGCCCTTCAGGAGGCCGTGCGGCTCGATCCCAAGGACGCGAACGCGTGGTCCCTGCTGGGCGATGACTTCTGCTTGCAAGGCCAGAAGGGCGAGGCGATCAAAGTCTATCAAGTTCTCCAGACGCTTGACCCGGGCTCGGCAGAGAAACTCTTTAATGTGTGCATCCAACGGTGAGCCGGCACCATAGGCCGGAGGCGCGGCGGCCGGCGTCGCGCAAAACGGCAGCCCCCGAGATGTGAAGGTTCACGTCGGTACCACAACGAAGGGAAGTCGCGGCTGGAGTCAAACCAGGGAGAAGATCGATGCAATGGTATTTTGGTGTACTAAAAAAGTACGCGGTGTTCCGCGGGCGGGCAGGGCGGAAAGAGTTCTGGTGCTTCGAGCTGGTTAACCTCCTGATCTTCATAGGGCTAGTGGGCGTCGCCATTGCTCTCGCTCGGTTTCAGCCATCTTTGGAGGCCCCGGGTCCTCTAGTGGCTTGCAGTTTCGCTTGGATGGCGGTCGTCCTGTATCCATTGGTCGCTCTGGTTCCGGGTTTGGCGGTAGCGGTTCGCCGGCTGCACGATACCGATCGGAGCGGTTGGTGGCTGCTTTTGGGGCTGGTTCCATTCGCGGGTGCCGTTGTTCTGACTATTTTTTGCGCGCAGAGCGGCCAGCTTGGTGAAAACCGGTACGGCCCAGCCGACATTGGTCTCGAAGGCCGCAGGAAAAGGATTAGAGGGCCAATCAGCCTTTTACTTGTGCTCGTAGGCGGCTCGGCTCTTTATGGCAGCATCCGTAGCCACACGCTTCTGGTCGTTGCCGTGTGGGCTGCCCTGTGGATTTTGTGGGCATGGGACCGCCGCCGATATGCGCGGCAGATCGAAGCGTTCGTCCAGAAGAGCCCCGCGCGCCGGGCCGAGCGCCCGGCTCGAATCTCTTGAGTCGGCGAGCGCCGAAAGCGGCCCCGGCTCCGCCGCGGAGGGCCCAGTGCATTCCGAACTGATGTTCTTTCCCTCCGGTGTCGGCAAGCTGCGAGACTCTTTCACCTTAGCTTTGGTCCTAAGACGGAGCTTTTGAGGTTTAGACAGCGGGGTGTCGCGCATGCTCGCACGCCAGGTGCCGCCAACTGGCTGGTACCGACCGGTAGTGTTGCGCCGAAAGGACCAAAACGATGTGGTTCAAGCGCAAGCCGACGGGTGATGTCGCCCGCGTCCGTCTGGCCGACAACGCGGCGAAATTGATCTGCGGTTCCTTCTCGTCGAGCAACCTTTGCTCAGTTATCGGAAAACGCGAACTGGGCGAGAACTGGACGCTGGACGACGCTCTCGCCGTGTGGTATTCAGCGGGGACCTTGTAATGGTGCTTTCCGTTAACGCCGTCTTCGGGGGCGACCGCGCCAAAATGCAGCGGTTTTACGATATTTGTAGGCCCGCGCTTGCGACCCACTGGAACGTGTCGGGGTCCGTGTTCGATAAGTTCAGTAAGGTAGTTGATGGCTTGGAGTACATGGCACTGCGCCTCTTTGAGGAAACTAAGAGCGGCGACGATCTGCGTCTTTTCTTTTCCTGGTATGCGAACAGAATTCTGGGCGTCCCGCTGCCACGCCCTATGACCGCAATCGAATCCCTGTGCCAGTTCGGGATCCCTCCCAAAGCCGGACTGATTGAGACCGAGTTGGTACACAAGACGTTCATGGATGTTCTCGTTACGCTAGGAGGCTTCCTGAAGGAAAATGTGGCGTGCCTCTAAGGAAGCTGCGGGACGATGCCGTCGAGGCATTCCTGCGGTTCGGATATCGGTGCCTTACGGACGAGCCAGGTCGATTTGGCCTGCCCGGGAGGTGGTAAATCATAATGGGATTTAAGGACTTGTTGGCGAGAGGCTTGGGAGCGGGGTCATACGGTCACGCCTTAGGGCGCGAAGCGGTGAAGAATGGAGGCGCGCTCGGGCGGGCTCTCTACCTTGGCCACGGAACACGCACAACCCCCTGTGATGTCTTCGTCTTTGAAAACGGAGAGCATATGAGGTCAGAGGGTTTTGTACTCTACTGCGCCGACGAGACGCGGCTGCCCCCAGTGGAAGATTCCTCGGAACTGTCAAAGCACAGCCGCGCTGCCGGAGTAGCTTTCGCCGTCCAATGCGCTATGACTGCAGCCGAGAATTTTATTAAGCGGGACAATGTCACGGCCTTCATCCACTCGATGGGGGCCGCCGGTAAGGCAGAGTTGGGCGGATCGAGTTCGGGACTAACGATTGACCTTGTGATGCGGTATCTGGACTTGCTGGAGTCACCCACGCCAGGAGTCGCCCAAGTATTGGACTTCGAAAAGCCCGGCACCAATGACCTCCTCTCTGTGTTCCTGAAAGAGGCTGCAAACCATTATCAGGCCCGTGCCGTCGGCTTTAGACGGGGCGGAGTCCTGGGACTTGATGCGATCGCTGTCCCGCTGGCCCAGGAAACGGTCAGGATGATACATGAGGCAGTCGAAAAATTCTGCTGGTAGAAGGGAAGAGGGACTGTGTAGCGGAGTCGTTGTCCCCAGCGCAACTCGCTTGGGGCCAGAGACTGAGGGAGATCTGGATATACAAACACCTGCGGCCTATCGAATGGGTCTTGCCCCTAGGACTCCACTTCGCTATGCTAACCGGCAATCGATTCCACGTGATAAACAGGGCCAATGCAAGGAATGCAATTGCACACGCCAACGGACAGATGCTAGGTTCGTTCCTGGCCAATCACCGCCCGGGACGGCACCAGAGGAGGTGGCTTCTGCACATGGAAAAGTTGGAAACTCTTGGCGGATTCTTACTGGGCATTTTCGTTCTGACAGCGGTCGGATCATTGATAGGCTTGTTCTTCGCAGGTGCAGCGTGGTTCAGTGGCCATTTGTTGCCGTTGTTCTCAGAAGCGTCCCTGGCATCCGGTACCATCCTGTTCTTAATATTGCTACCCCTTTCCATTTTGAAGAAAGCTCGCCCATTCACGGCGGTCATCATTCTAGTCGTGTCCTTCATCTTCGGAATCACTCTTTGGATGGAAGGACTGTTTGTAACTCTTTCCACCTGGGGTACACTCGCAGTCGTGATCGGCTTGCTTATCGGGGGAATAGGAGTGGTACCCGTCGGGATGCTAGCTGCTGTGTTTCATGGGTTGTGGGGAGCATTTTTTGAGTTGCTGATTCTTGTTATCCTCACCTACAGCAGCCGGATCTTCTCCCAGTGGGCTGCAACCTCCTATAGCACATAGGAATTTGTGTACGCTCATTTTGAAGGAGCAATTTCGTAGCAGGTGACTAACCCAAACAGCCCACATCTATGTCCGCTTCCCGGTATCACTTCGCCGGGGGATCCCGCGAGGACTTTGATACATACGAGCCGTGCATCTTCGGTCAGTCGAATTCGAGCGTCCATGCAGGACTCGTATCGCCCGCGAGGAGTCATGTGTTCAAGGACATAGGCATTAGCCCACCCTTCTCTTATAACTGCGCTGCGCGAATGGTCGAATCCGCTGACGTATCCGTTCCATGCGCTTGGTACGATAGCAACATAGAGGAACAGCGGCACAATCAGCCACAGCAGTGGCTTTGCTAACCATTTGATGAACACAGTTGTTCCGTAGCAAATTGCGAAACCAACGAGGAAGAGCAGGCTGGTTATGAAATCATCAACGAGGCTCATTTCTCGGAAGTTGAGAACTACATCCGCGCTGCTCCAACCAGCTTGACTTGCCCCGAAGAGACCCAAGATTACAGCAACGATGACAACGGGAATCTTCCACAGCAGCTTTCGAGTGTTCGCCATGAATCTTTCTTCCTATTGTTGGTTACTGCTTGCTTGCAGGGATAGTCAGGCCTGAGCCGAAGGCCAAAGCCGCCCTTAAACACGCCATGTTGTTCCGCTACTTAATGAGGAAGTAGATACGACAGAAGCCATAATATACATGAGGAATGGAAAATTTGAAACAATATCGCGGAGAGTGGCTGAGCCATAAGAATATGCCCACAAGTTCCCCGTGACATAGTCAGGGATAGAAATGTGGGCACCGACCATGAAGCCGATTATTGCCAAAACGATGTTTGGATGCAGACCCTGTACCATCAATCGGAACAGAAGGGCTGTCCCAATGCCCCACAGCAGGCACGGTGGAACAGCGAGCTCGGACGGTGCTGGGTAGAACAGGTGACGGCTAACCCAACACAAGTCTTCTAGTATATAGGTTCATTAAAACGTTTACATATTTATCGGTTGGTGGTACTCTGGTCAAGAACCAGAATGGCCACAACTTCGAAGCGTCGTAAGCTGATCTTGAGCCCGGAGCAGAAACATACCTTGGAGCAAGCCGCCCAATCGCGGACGCGACCACAACGCGAGGTACAGCGTGCGCAGATTCTCCTCCGTTATGCGTCGGGCCAAAACATCACCGCGATCTCGCGGGCTCTGCGCACCAGTCGAGTGGCAGTGTACAAGTGG
>JASHON010000087.1 GCA_030041095.1 Terriglobia bacterium | reverse complement strand
TCCAGGCGGGGGAAAAGCTGGAGTATTTGAGAGAAGATGCTGCATACTCGATTCACGGTGGAACCTCCTTCAGTTGAGATTAATCGTGCGGCAACACAAAACCTCAACTTACCGGAGATTCCGCCTTTTTCAAAAACCTAATTTGGACAAGCCTGGGTTTCAAACCCGCCCCTACTCAATTTTCAAGACAGGTCATGACTTCAGTCATGCCGATTCAGGTCCGCCGGTGGCCAGGCTTTAGCCCCTGCGGCTTTTCGCTTTGCCAGGTGGCTGAAGCCGTACGGATCCCCCTCGGACGACAGATCGATCATCAGCGTAGCGTTGCGCTCCAACTGCAACAGGATTTTGACATCAGCAGGGGCTAAACAGGCTGCGGAAAAACTCGACGACGACGCGAACGGTGCGCCGGCATCTTGCCGGCCTCCGTTGAATTGAAGGGAGTTGCCGGCTGGAAGCCGGCGCTACGTCAACTCCCGAAAGAGTTTTTCCGCAGCCTGTAAAGCCCTCTTTCATTCCGATTGAAGGAACCCAACGCAGCGGAGGGGCAATCGAGGCTCAGGTCACTCTGGCGAAGCGCTGCGGCCGAAGATTTGGCGCATTTTCTGGAGCGGAGTGCATTGCTATAATTCTTGCAGGAGCGGCTGGTGAGTGCAAAGTCGGCAGTAGTGATCGGCGGTGGACTGGCGGGCAGCGAGGCCGCATGGCAGCTTGCCGAGCGAGGCATTCCGGTAACGATCCTCGAGATGCGGCCCTTGCTCATGACGCCGGCGCATAAAACGGATCGTCTGGCCGAGCTCGTCTGCAGCAATTCGCTCAAATCGAACACGCCGGGCGCAGCATCGTGGTTGTTGAAGGAGGAATTGCGGCGGGGGGGTTCGTTGCTGATGAAACTTGCCGCGGAGTGCGCCGTTCCCGGCGGCGCGGCGCTGGCCGTAGACCGGGAACGATTCTCCGAGGCGGTAACGGCCGCCGTCGCCGGGCACTCGCTCATCCGGTTGCGGCGCGAGGAGGCGAGGAATGTCCCGTCCGAAAGCCTCGCGTTGATGGCCTCCGGCCCGCTCACGTCCGCCGCGCTCGCAAGCGCACTCCAATCGCTGAGCGGGAGTGAGCATCTTTTCTTCTACGATTCCATCAGCCCGATTGTCGATGCAGAGACGCTCAATTTCGACCGCATCTTCCGCGCCTCCCGTTATGGAAAAGGCGGCGACGATTATCTCAATTGCCCGCTGAGCGAGCCGGAATATCGCGCTTTCCACTCAGCTTTACTTGCTGCCGAACCCGCGGAAACGCATCCTTTCGAGGATCCGCGCTATTTTGAGGCCTGCCTGCCGATTGAAGAATTGGCCCGGCGCGGTGTGGATACGCTCCGGTTCGGACCTATGAAGCCCGTCGGCCTCATTGACCCGCGCACGCACCGCCAGCCCTACGCTGTGGTTCAGCTCCGAACGGAGAATCTACGCTCAACAAGTTACAATCTTGTCGGCTTTCAAAACCATCTGCGATTTCCCGAGCAGAAGCGCATCTTACGCATGATCCCCGGTTTGGAAAACGCCGAGTTCTTGCGTTTTGGCCAAATCCATCGCAATACCTACGTGAACGCTCCGCGCCTGCTCGCCCGGGACCTCAGCTTGCGCGCTGACCCCAAAGTCTTCCTCGCCGGCCAGCTCTGCGGTGTGGAGGGATACGTGGAATGCATTGCCACAGGCTTCCTTGCAGGGCTGGCCATTGCCGCTCGCGCCGTCGGTGTCGAGTTTGAGCCGCCACCCCGCACCACAGCGCTCGGCTCGCTCGTCCATTACGTGACGCACGCTGACCCGTCCAATTACCAGCCGGCAAATATTTCTTTTGATCTTCTCCCTCCGGCTGAAGGGCTCGAACGCCGCATAGCCCGCGATCGCCGCGCTCGTCGTGAAGCCCAGTGCCAAAGAGCTTTGGCAGCTTTTGACGAGTGGCTCATCAGGCAAGGAGTCGCGGGCAGCGGTCAGACGTCAGATATCAGCAGTCAGCAACCCAGCCAGCCGGCCGCTGGCCCGTCGAGCGCCACGAAAACGGAGAGAAAAACTCGCGAGCCTGCCGCAGCGCTCGCTGCGGCAACAAGAGCAAAGTGTGATTGATCCACGTGAGGACACAACTTGTGACCTCGTGGTATAGTAGGTCCGCTATGAGCCAACGACCGTTGTCTTCTCTTTCCCGCCGGGCATTTCTGGGCATTGCTGCTGCTTCGCCGTTGGCAAGCGCGCTCGGCGCCGGCAACAGAATCCCGGTAGGCCTGGAGCTTTATTCTGTCCGCCATCAGCTTGCCAAGGATTTGCCAGGAACTCTGCGCGGCGTGGCGCGCATGGGTTACAAGCTGGTTGAATTTTACGCGCCTTATTACGCTTGGACGCCTGCTGAAGCGCGGCGCGTGCGCAAGGAATTGGATTCGCTCGGCGTGGTTTGCCACTCCACTCATAACGATATGAGGTCATTTTCGCCGGAGGGTATCGGTAAGGCGATCGAGCTGAATGAAATCCTCGGAACGTGGTACGTGGTGTTGGCTTCGCCTGGCCCGGTCTCGACCCTCGACGGTTGGAAGCAGGTTGCCGAAACGCTCGATAAAGCAAACCGGACGCTCGAGCGGCACGGCCTGCATGCGGGCTATCACAATCATGACGCCGAATGGAAGCCGATTGATGGCGTCAAGCCCATGCACGTGATGGCGGCGAATACCGATAAAAGCATCATGCTGCAGCTTGACGTAGGCACGTGTGTGGCGGCGGGCAGCGATCCTGTAGCCTGGATTCGTCAAAACCCGGGCCGCATCCGGTCGCTTCATCTCAAAGATTGGTCTCCAACCATGGGTTACAAGGCGCTATTTGGCGAAGGCGTTACGCCCTGGAAGCGTATTTTCGCAGCCGCTGAAAGCGTGGGCGGCGCGCGCTATTATTTGATTGAGCAGGAAGGCAGCAGGTATCCGGAAATGGAAACGGCGCAGCTTTGCCTCGAAGCCTATCGAAAGCTGCGGGCGTGAGAGAAGCTCTCCGCCACCGGCCGTCAGCTTTCACCCCTCAGCAGGCGCCGCTGGCCGGCTGGCTGCCGGTCTCTGAAATCCGATTGCGGGTGGCGTGCCTGCCGCCGGTCCCTCGCTACGGTCCTTATGGATTCTGCCATTGATCGCTTCACTCGTTACCTTCAGTACGAGCGGAATGTTTCTCCCCACACCGTAAGGAACTATCAAAGCGACCTCCATCAATTCCGCGATTTTCTCGTTCAAGCCAACGGGGGCGCGCCCGTGACCCTCGAAAAGATCGGCGCGCTCGAAATTCGCAGCTTTCTGGCATTTCTCTTCGAGCGTGAAGAGAAAAAACCGACGGTGGCGCGCAAGCTGGCTGCTGTACGCTCGTTCTTCAAGTTTCTCTCTCGCGACGGCGTGCTCAATGAAAATCCCGCTCTGGGCATCTCCTCGCCGAAGCTTCCCAAAACTCTGCCTCGCATCATGAGCGAAGAGGAAACCAATCGTTTTCTTGACCAGGTGGCGCAGGAATCCGAGCGAGGCTCGCCGGCAATGCAGCGCGACCGGGCCATCCTGGAGCTGCTTTATGGCTCTGGCCTGCGCGTGAGCGAGTTGGTGGGGCTCGATCTCCGCAGTGTGAATCTCGGCGACGGCATGCTCGTGGTTCGGGGCAAAGGACGCAAAGACCGCGTGGTCCCTTTCGGCTCCAAGGCCCGGAATGCGCTGGCGAATTATCTTCCGGTCCGGGAGCGCGTGCTGCAGGAGGCAAAGACTTCCGGGAGCGCATTGTTCCTGAATCTTCACGGCCGGAGGCTGACCACGCGCTCCGTGCATCGCATCGTGAAGCACTCCGTGCGCGCGTTCGGCCCTCCTGTTCACGTCAGCCCGCATTCGCTGCGCCATGCCTTTGCCTCCCACTTGCTTGCAGAAGGCGCGGATCTGCGCTCCATACAGGAAATGCTCGGCCACTCCAGCCTCTCGACGACGCAAAAGTATACCCAGGTTTCGATCCAGCGTCTGATCGAGGTTTACGACAAAACACACCCAAAGGCGTAGCCCTCCCGCGCCTCAGTCACCGACCAAGGCAACCAGACAGGATGCAAACGTTCGTTCCCGTTGGCGGTCTGATATACTGCGTGGGTGAGGGCAGGGTATCCTGGCTCGCCAGGGCTGTCGCCGGCCGCATCAGGCGAGCGCGGGCGGGCCTTAGCTTCCCAACCTGCAACTCCCCATGTCGCGCAGGCACAAGCTTATTGTGGGCGCAGCAGTGCTGGCTCTCTGTTCGCTTGCGAGCGTCCGCGAGTATCGCCGGGTCCACGGCTTCGGGGATGGATCGCAGGACGCGCCTTCCTCATCCCTATCGCGCGCGCCCTGCATCGACTTTCATCAGGCAGATGCTCACGCCGGAGAAAACGTTTGCATTTCCGGCATGGTGCTTCGCGCCTATACGTCCAAAGCAGGCAATACGTTCCTCGATTTCTGCGCAGACTACCGCGCCTGTCCTTTCTCAACGGTGATATTTGCGCGGGATCGCAGCAGATTCGGGAACTTATCTGCCTTGACCGGGCAGCACGTGCAGATCCGCGGTCAAATCACGCGCTATAGAGGTCGCGCGGAGATCATCATTCGCGCTCCAGGGCAGCTTCTCGTCACCCCATGAGACTGGCTTCTCACGGCACTCGTTTACCTTGGCATTCGCTCGTTCTGAACGGAACGTTCGCGACGGTGTGCGGCCTGATTGCGGTGATGGGCGTGCCGCCACGCTCTGCCCGGGCGTTTCAGACCGCAACGGCCTTGTCGTCGGGGCAAAGCGCCGGCGAGCGCGCGCTCAACGACATCGAGCGCGGAAACCTGCTTCTCTCGCACGGCGAAGCTGCGGAAGCTGAGGTTCCGTTTCGCCAAGCGGTCGCTCTTGCCCCCAAGCTTGCGCTCGCTCACCACGGCCTGGGACTGGCTCTTTGGATCGAAGGCAAACAAGACGAGGCGATCCGGGAGCTCACCGCAGCTTCGGAGCTGGATCCGTCGGACGTGTCGCTGCACTTAGACCTCGCGAAGGCCGCGTGGTCATCGGCAAATCAGTCTCAGATTTCGGGTCCTTCCGGCAATTTGAACTCCCAGATTCAAGCCGAAGCCTATCGCACGTTAGCCATCCAGCAATTCAAGGCGGCGCTGAAGCTCAAACCCGGCGATGTAACGGTGAAAGTGGATCTCGCCCGGCTGTTGCTGGATGACCGCAAGCCGCAGCAGGCTATTGCTGAGGCGAAGGATGTTCTGAAGGTGAACCCAGCGGACGTAGACGCCCTGGAGACGCTCGCGCGCGCTTTCCTTGCGGAGAACAACTCGGTCGAGGCGCTGGCGGAACTCAACCGGGCGATCCAGCAAAATCCACAAAACGGGGCGCTTTACGCCGCACTCGGGCAACTCCGTCAGTCACAAGGTGACGTCCAAGGGGCAATCGACGCCTTTCAGCACGCAGTCCAGCTTTCGCCGCATGACGCTCCTGCTTACTCTGAGCTGGGTGAACTCCTTCTCCACCAGCATCAGTTCGCGGCAGCGCACGATGTCCTCCAGCGAGCCTTAGCGCTCGATCCGGACAACTGGGAATTGGTTCTTTGGCTGGGTGAGGCCGACGATAAGGCCGGGCGCAGAAGTGAAGCCATGAGTTTGTATCAGAAAGCGCTGCGGCTGCATCCGGATTTTCCAGACGCGCGCGAACAACTGGCCCTGGAGCTGCTCCGGGAAGGTCAGACCGCTTCGGCCGCCGCGCAGGCGCTCCTGATTGCCGCCGGGCATCCGCAAGCGCCGCAATACCATCGCATCATGGCGCTCGTCGAATGGAAAAACAGGAACTACGGCCTGTCACTTGGCGATTGCGCGCTCGCGCTCGCCGCGGATCCCCACTCCGCACGGATGCTCTCCATTCAGGCATTAGATCTGTGGCAGCAAGGCCACAGACGGCAAGCAACCCAGACCTTCGTGGATGCGTCCCGGTTTCAACAAAATATCGGTTCTTCCCAGGTTTTCTGCCGCTTGGTCTTGTGCGGACCTGGCGATGTCAGCGTGGTGGACACTTTTTTGCGCAAGAACCGCGGCGCCCTCATAGTCCCCGGAGATTTCTGAATGTTCATCAGCTCTCCTGGAGGGCAAAGGGAGAACTAATGCGGTAAGCCGTGGCGGGATGATGGCAATACACAACTCGAACGGGGCCCTCGGATACCCCTGGCAGCCTTACAGATTCTTCAGCCCAACCTCGCTCACCCAGCAGCTCGTTCCAGAGAGCGATCTCCTCCCGCTTCCGGCCCAGCACGAAACGTTGAAATTGCAGATAGGCGTCCTCTCCCAGCACCACAACCGCCTGCAAGCGCGGAAACAGTTTCAACTCCTCGCGCAAGTGCCGCGCACAGTTGGAAAGCGCCCTCTCCGGGATGGGGGAAATGATGGAGTGGCATCTCAAGGCGTCGGTCAAAGCGCATTCAGCCTTAAATGCTCCGAAGCTTTTCACGCCCACCAGGTCGAGCAGGCGCGAGACAAATTCATATTGTGATTCCGGGCTGCGGTAGATATAGTGAGCCGGATTCCAGGGAGCGTCCCGGCCCACCACAAGCGTGCGCACGGCCGCGAGATCCGGATAATCCGTATGCAGATACTTTACCAGGTACTCGCGCGGCGGCAGGACCACTGAGGATATCGCGGCGCAGTCACGGCACGCGGACACTTGGCGGCTGAGGCGCTCAACCTCCAGGCCCGGCGGCCGCACCGCGAGGCCCGGCGGCGCCGCAGAGCGGAAGGCCAGGTCCAGCAGCTCCTCGTCGCAGGCGCCTTCAGGACCCAGGATCGTGTTGTCGATCAGCCGTACCCCTCCCACGCGCGCGGCCACCAGGGCTACATCTCCCTTTGACACGCGCTCGACTTCCTGAAGCGAGTGCGCGCTCACCACCGAGACGTAATCCACCTGCAAGTGCGAATCCGATCCGAGCACACGCCGCATTTCCTCGAGCACATGCCGCGCATGCGTTTCTCCACTCCAAACCAGCTCTTGAGCCCTTCTCAGGCCCCGGCTCAGCAGGCGCGCGGTCTCTCGCTCCGCAGAGCTCAAATACTCATTTCGGGAGCTGAGCGCAACCCCATCCGCGTCGCGGACGATGGGGCAAACGGCGATGCGGGCGTCCAGATGCAAGTCCTCGACCACGCGCCGGATGATGACGGCCTGCTGGAAGTCCTTTTGCCCGAAATAGGCTACGTCCGGGCAGACAATATTCAAAAGCTGCAGAACAACCGTGGCCACGCCGCGAAAATGACCGGGCCGCGAAGCGCCCTCCAACCGTAAGGCCACTTCACCCGGATCGACGGCGCTCGAAAAGCCGGCCGGATACATTTCCTCAACGGCGGGCGCGAAGCAGACGTCTACGTTGAGCGGACGCAGGATTTCAAGATCGTTCTCGAGGCTTCGAGGATAGCGCGCAAAGTCTTCGGAAGGGCCGAATTGGGCGGGGTTGACAAAAATCGAGACGGCGGTCGCATCGCATTGTTGCTGCGCGCGGCGCACGAGGCTGAGGTGGCCTTTGTGCAGCGCGCCCATCGTGGGCGCCAGTCCCAGCGTCCTCCCTTCACGGCGGACGCGCCGCGAAAATACTTTCATCTCTCCGGCGCTTTGGATGAGTTGCATGGCCGTTAGGAATGGGCCGTCATCCGCGCAGAGCACGAATCGCGGATGGCCGCGCCATCGCCCCTCGCTTCCACTTCATGCCGGACGTTGTGCGGCCAGTGATACGACTCGGCATCACACGGAAAGCGGCCGGCCCGCACGTCATCGCCATACCGTTCGAGCGCGCCGCGGATGGTTTCCGCGATGGCGGCGTAAGGGCGAACAAACTTCGGCAGCGGACCGGCCGTAAGGCCGAGCAGATCGTGAAGGACGAGAATCTGCCCGTCACACTCCGGTCCTGCGCCAATACCAATGGTGGGAACGCGCAACCGGCGAGTAATGAGTCCCGCCAGCTCTCGCGGCATGCCTTCCAGCACGATCGCAAACGCTCCCGCATCTTCCACCGCCAAAGCATCCTCCAGAACTTCGCTCGCTGCGGCCGCCGTCTTGCCTTGCACGCGGTGGCCGCCGAAAACGTGGACGGACTGCGGCGTCAGCCCGACGTGGCCCAGCACGGGAATCTCCGCGTCAACCAGGCGCCGGATCAGGCTGGCTCGCTTCCTCCCTCCTTCGAGCTTGACGGCCTCCGCTTTTCCTTCTTTCAGGAAGCGAATGGCAATCCGGAGCGCTTCCTCGCAATTAATGTGGTAGCTTCCATAGGGAAGATCAGCCACCAGGAGTGCCCGCTTGACGCCGCGGCGAACCGCACGGAGATGGTGAAGGATTTCCTCATCCGTGACGGGAAGTGTGGAATCGTATCCCAGAACGACTGGGCCCAGAGTATCTCCCACCAGGATCAAGTCAATTCCGGCCTCATCGACGAGTCGCGCTATGGGGTAATCGTACGCGGTCAGGCAGGTGATTTTTTCCGAACGGGCTTTACGTTGAAGTAAGAGTGGAACGCTAATCTTGCTCACGGCCTCTGCGCTAAGGTCCATGGCTCAGCCTCCCGAAAAGTTTTGGATTTGACAGAATCGCTGGCTCCATGCACTCACGAGCCGGCGATTGAATTCCAGTTTTCCGTCTCAGTCCGCCCCGGCGGATCCAAGCGGCAGGAAATATTGCGTCCCCTTCACCGGCTGCCTCAGCCGTGCCAGGAGCTCTTCCAGGTCTGCCTCTCGCTCGACGAAATCAATTCTGGACGTATCAACGACGAGCAAATCGGTTTCCTTATAATGGAAGAAAAAGTGTTCATAAGCCTCGCACACTTCCTCTAGGTATTCGTCAGAGATCTCTTGCTCGGCAGGAATGCTTTTCTTCGCAATGCGCTGTTTAAGGGTTTCTGGCCCCGCTTGCAAGTATATCACCAAGTCTGGAAGTGGCAGTTGTTCGCCAAAGAGAGCATAAAACTGCTCGTAAAGTTTCAGCTCTTCGGTTTCAAGATTGACGTAAGCGAAAATCTTATCTTTGGCAAAAAGATAATCGGTCACGATGGTGGAATCGCTCTCGCTTGCGAGGTCGAGCTCCCGCCATTGCCGGAACCGGTTCCACAGAAAATAAAGCTGAACGGCGAAGGCAGCCCCTGGGCGAGCTTGATAGAAAGCTTCAAGGAAGGGATTGCTTTCGACGTCGCAAAGTCGTCGGGCGTGAAGACGACGGGCAAGAAGATTCGCCAGGCTTGTCTTGCCCACGCGGAGCGGACCTTCAATGGCGATCACTCGAGGCCAGCGGGTCTGAGCCATCCGCAGGGCATCCTGGGATCCGCCTGCGGCCCTCTGAGCGCGAGACGCAGTTAATGAAGCTGGCCGGCGCCCCCCGCGGACGCCCGGGCCGGGCTCAGAAGAAGCCTCCGTTTCCCGGTTCTTGCGACGACGGCTCATGACGAGCGCATCCTGACGACGTGGGCTGCATCCTGGGTGTTATGCAACATCTCGCGGATCGTTTCGAGCGAAACGGGATGGCGCAATTCCGGCGCCAGTTCCGCAAGCGGCGCCAGCACGAAGCGCCGTTCCGCCATGCGTTCGTGCGGAATCACAAGTTCTTGAGAGTGGATGACGGCATCCTCGAAAAGGAGGATATCGATATCCATATCCCGCGGCCCTTTCCGTACGCCTCGACGCCGACCTAGCCGCCTTTCGATGAGCTTACAAACGCTCAGCAGGCGCAACGGCATTAACTCCGTTTCCACCTCGGCAACGCAATTGATGAACCAGCTCTGGGCCCGGAACTCAACAGGCTCCGTCTTATAGTACGAGGAGACGCGGAGCACGTGCACGCCGGCCCCCGTCAGCTCCTCAAGCGCGCGCTTCAGGTTTCCCGCACGATCCCCCAGATTAGACCCAAGCGAGAGATAAGCGCGCTTCATAGCGGGCGGCAAGCCATCCGCGGCCGGAAACACGCCGGCAGGCAGACTTCATAAAACTGGTCCGGGCAGGAACTTGCAAAGCGAGCTGATTTTTCCGCCCTTCACTCAGCCTCTTCGCTCAGTCAAACAGGCCGGGTGGCGCCGGGACTTCGTTTCGCGGCAACGGCAAGCCGAGGTGTTCGTAGGCGGGCTCGTTGGCTTTGCGCCCGGCCTTGGTCCTGCTGATAAAACCTTGCTGCAGCAAGTACGGCTCAACCATGTCCACCAGGGTGTCAACCTCCTCGTTGAGGGTCGCCGAGAGCGCTTCAACGCCGACCGGACCTCCTTTGTACATGCGGATAATTGCGGAAAGAAAGCCGCGATCTAAGTGATCCAGTCCTCGATCGTCCACGCCTTCCAACTCCAGCGCAGCGCGCGTGATTTCCGCCGTGATTTCTCCCGTTGCCTTTACTTCCGCATAGTCGCGAACACGGCGAAGCAGCCGGTTCGCCACTCGCGGCGTGCCCCTGGCGCGCCTTGCAATTTCAGCGGCGCTCTCGCGCGTGATTTTGATTTCCAGAATCCCCGCCGAGCGAGTCACAATTTGCGCAAGTTCGTCTACCGTGTAGAAATCCAGATGGTAAAACAGGCCGAAACGGTTTCGCAGCGGCGCGGACAAACTGCCTGCCCGAGTCGTGGCGCCCACCAGGGTAAACTTCTTCAAGGGAACGTTGATCGTTTTCGCAAACATTCCCTTGTCTACCACAAAGTCCACCTTGAAGTCTTCCATGGCTGGATAGAGGAATTCTTCAATATTCACGGGCAGCCGGTGAATTTCGTCCACAAACAGCACGTCGCGCTCGCCAAGGTTGGTGAGAATACCCATGAGGTCGCCTGTGCGCTCGAGCGCAGGCCCGGAAGTGACGGTGATTTTGGTTCCCAGGACGTTGGCAATGATATTGGCCAGCGTTGTTTTACCTAAGCCCGGCGGTCCGTGAAACAAGGTGTGCTCGAGCGCTTCGCCCCGGTTCTTGGCTGCGGTCAGAGCAATCGAGAGCTTTTCGACCTCTCTTTTTTGCCCGATGTATTCTTCCAGCGTCGGTGGCCTCAAAGTCTGGTTGAAGCTTTCCTCATCGCTGGAAATCAATTCGGGCGAGACAACTCTCTGCCTGGGCATTCCCGGCTCCGTTCGGGCAAGGGCTCATTCGAATTGTATCATTGAGCCAAGCTACGCTCGGACCCTGAGCAAGACAACACCGTGCGCCGGCACTTTGGCAGAATAGTGTGTCCCGGACACAACGACGCGCTGATGCTTCCACAAATCACGCGCGTGCAGGCGCTTGCCTTCCAGCCCGATCGCCGCCCACTCGATGCCTACCTCCTCAAGGCGGTCGTTGCGGTTGAACAGTCCAATCGCATGCGAGCCGTCCGCGAGCCGGCGCGCAGCCACCACCGTAGAGCCCAGAGAGCCCACCAGGCTCACCGGAATGGCCGCCCGGTCCTGATCGATGGCGATCACTTCACGATTCATCAGGATGGACTTGGTCTCTTCGCTCATCGAGGCCAAGTCATTGCCGGCCAGCAGAGGAGCGGCCAGAAGGCACCAAAGGCTCATATGCGTCCGGTATTCATCCGCCGTCATGCCACCGTTGCCCACTTCAAGCATGTCTGGATCGTTCCAATGTCCGGGCTTTGTGTAGTGCGCGATGGCGAATTGTCGGAACCCGATCTGGTCCATTCGCTTCCAGGTGTCATTGATGTCGCCCGTCGTTCGCCACAAGTTTCCTCCCACTTCTGAGCCCCACGTCCACACCTGGCCCATTCCGTATTCGCAAAGGCTGTAGACGATGGGCCGGCGGACCTTCAGAAGCGCATCGCCCATTTTTTGATACACCGGGCGCAAATCGGCGTTTGGGTAAATCCGCGCGGCGCTGCACCAGTCGTACTTTAGGTAATCGAAGCCCCATTCCGCATAGGTGCGCGCATCCTGCTGTTCGTGCCCATAGCTTCCGGTATAACCTGCGCACGTCTCCGGCCCGGGCCCCGAATAGATTCCGATCTTCAATCCTTTGGAATGAACGTAGTCGGCAAGAGCCTTCATATTCGGAAATTTGCGGTTGGAAGTAATATTCCCATGCCGGTCGCGAGGCCCTTGCCACGTGTCGTCAATGTTGATGTATTCGTAGCCCGCCCGGTGCATGCCCGAGGCGACCACGGCATCAGCGGCCGCACGGACAACGGCGTCGTTTACGCGCCCGGCGAATTTGTTCCAACTGTTCCATCCCATCGGCGGAGTCCGCACGAGCCCGTTATCAGGGACGTGATGCAGGGCCGGCAATGGTAGCGGCTTGGGCGGCAGTGTGGCAGCACGGGTGGTTCGTTCCGCGGTTCCGGAAACCTGAGGCCGATTCGGAAAGTCCACGCGCATGGCGATGCGCCCACCCTCCAGAAGGCCGTTATAAGCAATCGTGTGAGCCTCCTGGCGGAAGTGGACGACGACGTCGAAATGGAGCTTCCCATCTTTGAAACTCCCGTTGCTGATCGGAAGTTCGCGCCCGAAGAACATGACGCTGCCCGAAACCGTGTTTCCAGCCTGGTCAAGATGCAGGAATGATTTGCGATAATTTCCGTCGCCCGTCGGCATCAGCAGGACCCAATATCCGCTCAGATTCCTCTGTCCCGAGAGATCGGGCACGCCGAGCAGCAACGCGGGCGCAGACGCTAACAAACGCAGGATTTCCCTTCGACTTACGGCCGAGCCAAGCAACTCGTCTTCCATGACCATCCATCCTTTCGCATCGTGGGATTTTGGCGGAATGCGCCGCCTCGGTTTTTAAGCTCCATATCTTAGCGCACTATCTGCGAGAACACTCACCATTTTTCTTTCCTATTTGTTCGCCGCGCCGCCCATGGTCCCGCTGCCTCGGGACTGCGGCCGCAAATGAGCAAACCAGGCAGTAGCAGACTGGGCAGCCGTTGACTCTGGCTTCCGCTCGTTGTAACGTGCTTAGAGCTTAACGAGTGGAATTCGAATGTTTAAGAAGATTCTCATCGCTAACCGGGGAGAGATTGCTTTACGCGTAATTTGCGCGTGCAAGGAGTTGGGGATTTCCACGGTTGCCGTTTACTCGGAAGCAGACCACGACTCGCTCCACGTGCAGTTTGCCGATGAGCGCGTCTGCATCGGCCCGCCACCCAGCTCAGAAAGCTATCTCAACGTCTCCAGCATCATTTCTGCCGCAGAAATCACAGACGCGGACGCCATCCACCCCGGCTATGGGTTCTTGTCTGAAAACGCACATTTCGCCGAGGTTTGTGAAACGTCCCGTGTAACGTTCATTGGCCCGCGACCGGAAGTCATCCGCTTGATGGGCGATAAAGACCAGGCACGTAAGAAAATGGCAGCGTTGGGCTTAGCCGTGATTCCCGGCTCGGGAGTCTTAGGCTCGGAAGCGGAGGCAGCGGCGGAAGCGCGGCGCATTGGCTTTCCCCTCATGATCAAGGCCTCAGCCGGTGGCGGCGGGCGTGGCATGCGCGTGGTTCATTCGCGCGAGGAATTATCGCAATCGCTGAGCACGGCTCGGGCGGAAGCTGAGGCTGCGTTTGGCTCGCCGGATGTTTACCTCGAGCGGGTTGTTCGTTCGCCAAGGCATATTGAGTTTCAGGTGATGGGTGATTCGCACGGCAAGGTCGTTCATCTCGGCGAAAGGGAGTGCACGATCCAGCGGCGGCATCAGAAAATCGTCGAGGAATCGCCGTCAACCCAGGTAGACGACTCCATGCGGCAAAGCGTGGGCCGGCGGGTGGTGGAAGCGCTGGAGGAGATTGGTTACACGAGCGCCGGCACGGTTGAGTTCCTGATGGATGAGGACCGCCAACTCTATTTCCTGGAAATGAACACGCGCATCCAGGTGGAACACCCGGTCACGGAGATGGTCACCGGGCTCGATCTGGTCAAGGAACAAATTCTGGTGGCGGCCGGCCATCCCCTGCCTCCTGAGTGGGACCGCGTCCGCCTGCAAGGCCACGCCATTGAATGCCGTATTTGCGCGGAGGATCCGGAGCGGTTCGTTCCTTCCGCTGGCATTGTCACAGGCCTGCATATACCGGGCGGTCCCGGCGTCCGCGTTGATCGTGCTGTTTATTCCGAGTCTGTCGTTCCCCCCTATTACGATTCGCTGATCGCCAAACTTATCTGCCATGGCCGTGACCGGGCGGAAGCCATCCAACGAACGAAGCGCGCGCTGGAAATGTTTATTGTGGAAGGAGTCCGGACGCTGATTCCGCTTCACGAAAAGATCATGCGAGACCCGAATTTCGAGGCAGGAAATTTCGACACTCAGTTCCTGAAACAATTGATGCTTCCGGATGAAATGGCTGTGATGAGCGCGCAGGGAATCGCCGGGTGAGCGCCTTTACGATTCCCCGTCTCTACGCGATCCTCGATGCAAGTCAGCTTGCCGGACGCCCAGCCATGGAAGTATGCGAGAGTCTCGTTGATGCCGGCGTGCGTCTGGTGCAGTATCGCGACAAGCAGGGCGCTGCTCGCGAGCTTTACGAGGTGGGCGGATTGCTGTTGGACCGGCTTCGACGGGCCTCCGGGATGCTCATCATCAACGATCGGGCTGACGTTGCAGCGGCCCTGAACGCCCACGGCGTTCATCTGGGCCAGGAAGACCTCCCGGTGGAAATGGCGCGCCGGTTGTTGCCGGATGGCATTGTTGGCCTTTCGACGCATTCGGTGGCCCAGGTTCAGGAAGCGGATCGGCTGCCCGTGGATTACATCGCTTTCGGACCCGTCTTCGAAACCCGAAGCAAACGGAATCCCGACCCTGCCGCCGGTCTCCAGGGTATTTACGACGCCCGCAGAGCTACTCGGAAGCCTTTGGTGGCGATCGGTGGCATTACGGCCGCGAATGCACGATCGGTATTCGAGGCGGGCGCGGATGCTGTGGCCGTTATTGGGGACTTGATGTCCGCCAGCGATCCGGCGGCGCGCGCCCGGGAGTTTTTGGAGATGATGGCATGAGTCTTAATCTGCTAGCCCGAAAAGACCTTAACGAGATGCTGCGTGAGACGGAAGGGGAAGTCTCCGGACTCAAGCGGGCTCTGGGCCCGCTGAACCTGGTGACGCTGGGCATCGGAGCGATTATCGGCACGGGAATTTTCGTGTTGACGGGCCCGGTCGCCGCCACTGCGGCCGGCCCGGCCATCGTGCTCTCGTTTATTATTGCCGGCGTTGGCTGCGCTTTTGCAGGTCTCTGCTATGCCGAGTTTGCGGCGCTCATCCCCATTGCCGGCAGCTCCTATAGTTATGCCTATGCTACGTTGGGCGAGCTGGTCGCCTGGATCATTGGCTGGGCGCTGGTACTCGAATATGCGTTTGGCGCGGCCACCGTCGCCGTGGGCTGGAGCGGTTACGTGGGAAGTCTGCTCCAGGATTTCGGCATTCCGATCTCTCCACAGCTCTCGAATGCGCCCGGGACGGCGATGGTGAACTATCACGGCCGCTGGCGATCTCTGGGTTCTGTCGTCGGCCTCACTCCAGGCGCTCTGGCTCGCTTGCCTCGCGTCACCGCGCGGTTTGACCTGATGGCCCTCGTTGGCATCCTTGCGATGACAGCCATCCTGGTGATCGGCATCAAGGAGTCGGCCAACGTCAATAACGCCGTGGTGATCGTCAAGGTATCCGTGCTGCTCGTCTTCATCGGCCTCGGCATCCTCTTCTTGTCCGGGCATACAGCGTTGCACGCCGCCAACTGGCATCCGTTCATTCCGCCCAACAAAGGCCATTTCGGCCAGTTTGGCTGGAGTGGTGTTTTGCGGGGCGCAGGGATCATTTTTTTCGCTTACATCGGTTTTGACGCGGTCTCAACGGCGGCGCAGGAATCGAAGAATCCGCCCCATGATATGCCCATCGGCATTCTGGGATCGCTGGTGATTTGCACCGTCCTCTATATTCTCGTGGCTGTCACGCTCACCGGGCTCGTTCCGTATACGCACCTGAACGTTGCCGATCCTATCGCTCTGGGTGTTGACGTGACCGGCGTTCGCTGGGGCAGTCTTCTTGTGAAAATCGGAGCTATTGCCGGGCTTACCTCGACCATGCTTGTGATGTTGCTTGGGCAAAGCCGCGTCTTCTTCACCATGTCGCACGATGGCCTGCTTTGGAAATGGGCGAGCAAGGTTCATCCCAAGCTCCGTACACCTTACGTTTCCACCATTCTCGTGGGCATTTGTGTCGCTTGCCTCGCTGCCTTTCTGCCCATCACAACTCTCGATGAGCTGACGAGTATTGGCACCCTTTTCGCTTTCACGATCGTTTGCGCGGGCGTTTGGGTTCTGCGCCGGCAGAAACCGCACCTGGCAAGACCCTTCAGGACACCATGGGTGCCTTTCGTGCCCATCATGGGAATATTGGTATCGCTGGCGATGATGTTTTCGCTGCATGCTCTCACTTGGGAGGTGTTTCTGATCTGGCTGGCGGTTGGGCTCGTTGTTTACTTCACCTACAGCGTCCGTCACAGCAAGGTGCGGCACGCAATTCGATCCGCCGCCGAGCCCGAAGCGCAAACCGCCGCCGGCCGCGACGTCTGACGGGTGGCTGGTCACTCTTTAGCAGGACGCCGAAAAACGTTTTCAACGAAATGTCCTTCTGAGCGCAGCGAAGAATCCCGGCATTTGTTTTCGAAGAGATGCAAAGATCTCTCGCCACACTCAGCAAGGCAGGCAGGCCTTTTCCGCAGCCGGTTAGAGACGTGTCGCGGGCTCGCAACATTTTCTGCCGTGGCCGCCAAAAGGCTCACGCCCTGGAAGACACTCTTCCGCCCGCTTTGCGCGCTTGGGACTACGCCGGCGATGGGGAAAAAAACAAACAATTCTCCGAACGATGTGATGGAGATGCCATGCCGCCGGCTGAGAGATGAGCATGGTAGATTGGTTTTTCAGCCGGCTGGCCACGCACTGAACGCGAACCTCAAATCTGAAACAAGCTCGCATGGTGCAGCTTCTTCTCCGCGAATACCGATCACGTTTCATGGCGCGGTTCTCGTTCTGGACGGCGGCCGCCGGCCTTATTCTATGGGCGATCGATGCGCTGACGCACACCGTGCCCGGGTGGATCTGGGCTCTGTTTTGGCTCGCCGCGACGGTTGCGATAGTTTACTATTGCATCCGGCTGCTCCGCTCGATTCGCCGCTTGCTTTTGTGGCGGCTTACCCGCCGGCTGATCGTCGTTTACGTTTTCATCGCCTTCGTTCCCATCGTGCTCCTTCTGGGCTTGGTGACGCTGGGAGGGGAGATACTCACGGGGCAATTCGCGGCCTTTGTGGTTCGGGAAAGATTGCAACATTACACTCGCGAGCTTCAACTCCTGAATGGAGTGATCGCGCGCGATGCGTCCCAGACCCATCTCCAGGATCCGCGTGCACTGGAAGACCGGCTACAAAGGTTCTGCGTCAGGGATCTGAACCATTATCAATCGTCTTACAGCGGCCTTCGAATTGCCTTGAGCGTCGCCGGCAGCAATCGCCTGTTTACCGTCAACGGCAACGCGCTCCAGCAGCCCATTACGGTTCCAACGTGGCTCACGGAAAAGGGGTTTGCGGGAGTCGTGGAGGATCGTGGCGCGTTCTTTCTGCTCGCCGCGAGCAAGAGGCAGACGGCCGCAGGAGCGCTGACTTCCGTGGTATCAGTGCCGTTGTCCTCTCCCCTGCTCGACCGGGCAGGAAGAGGAATCGGCCCGGTCCACGTGATGCTCGGGAGGGGAAATGTAACGATTCGCGTAACGGGTGAAGGTTCCCGCGCTCAACTTCGCTCGTCGTCCGGAGTGACGGGCGGCATCATCAGCTCAGCATCCGTTCCACTTCCCCCCCGCACCGCGTGGTACGACGTTGAGGTGGAGGGTTATTCTGCACTCAATCCCATCGAGTGGAACTCTTCCGGCTTTAACCTGCGGCGTGAGCCGATTCTGGTTTTTGTCAGCTCGCGAATCGTGTCGCTGGACGGGCAACTTCTCCATTTAATCACGGGCTTTCCCAACATTCCGGTCTATATCTTTATGGCGGCCAGCGTGGTGTTTCTGCTCATTGAATTGATCGCTCTCATCATCGGCATCACGCTCACGCGAACTATCACCTTCACGGTTAACCGTCTGCAAAAGGCCACGGAACGTGTGAGCGCCGGGGATTTCTCCTACCGCGTTGGCCTGCCTCCCCGCGACCAGATCAGCGCCCTGGGCGTGGCCTTCGATTCGATGACCGCATCCGTCGAGCGCCTCCTCGCTGAATCCCGTGAAAAAACGCGGCTGGAAGGTGAGCTGAAGATAGCCCGGGAAGTGCAAAGCCAGCTTTTTCCACAGGCGGTGCCGGATTCTCCTGGGTTGCAACTGTTCGGCACGTGCCGTCCTGCGCGCGAAGTGAGCGGCGACTACTACGATTTCCTCCTCACCGACGACCACCGTGTTGCCCTGGCGCTCGGCGACGTCAGCGGGAAAGGTATTTTCGCCGCGCTTCTGATGGCGGGAATCCAGTCTGCCGTCCGAGCTCAACTCTACGACGGCCAGACCGGCCAGACTGGATTGATGAGCGCCGGACTACAGAACCCGGCCAGCGTCGTGGCCAGGCTCAATCGGCAGCTTTATGCCAACACGCCGGACGCCAAGTACGTTACCTTCTTCTATGCGGACTACGACCGCGCGTCCCGCGTTCTCACCTATACCAACGCGGGTCATCCTGCTCCCTTCCTCTTTCGCCGCGATACGATACTGCGGCTGGACTGCGGCGGCACCGTCATTGGCCTGTTCCCCAATGCCGGCTTCGAGCAAGCCCAAGTCGCGCTCGAGCCGGGCGATATCGTTCTCGCCTTCACGGACGGCATGACTGAGCCTGAAAACGCTTATGGTGAGGAGTTTGGAGAAATGAGGCTGGCAGAGGCCGCGCGCCAGGCGCTCGATTCCCCGCCCCACCTGATGGCTGCTGAAATCTACCGCCGCATTACCGACTGGACGGGCAGTGACGAAGCCCAGGACGATATGACCCTGCTCTACTTGAAGTCAATTAATTGATGGGCGAGAGCTGGAAAACGTGAAGTTAGAGACGAGAGACCAGAGACGAGAGGAAAGAAACGCTGGGTGAAGATAATCCAGAGTTGAAAGCCAGGCTTGCCCGTCCCTTGTCGCTTGTCCCTCGTCCCTCGTCTCTTGCCTCTCGTCTCTTGTCTCTCGTCTCTTGCCTCTCGTCTCTTGTCTCTTGCCTCTTGTCTCTCGCCTCTCATCCCTTGTCGACGGAGAAGTTTCGTAGCGTCTCATTGTCGGCTGCTGACTTGGCAGAGCTCAACATCCTGCAATCGACTCCGTCGTCTCAAGGCGAAGGGAATCTCCTCCGACTTGGCATTCAGGCTTATTCCCTGGGAATTGCTTTTGGCTTTCATGCTAAACTGGCGTCAAGAACGGTACGGCTCATGAAGCTTGAGGAGTACAAGACGGTTTTGTATCGTCAGCAAGACGGTTCCTGGGTAGCGGAGATACCGGCTATCTCCGGCTGCTACGCGCTGATGCCGACCCGCGAGGCGGCGCTAGAGGAGCTCTCGAACGTCTTCCAGTTGCTCGCGGAAGAATACTCCGAAAAGGGCCTGCCTCTCCCAGCCGACACCACCGAAATCGTTCATGCCTAGCGCCACGTGCCGGCAGCATCAACAGGTTCCGGAGCGAGAGTTGGAAAAGCTCAATGAAAACCGCTCCTTGAAGATTGACAACTACTTGGACCAAGGCGTGGGCCGCGTTGGCTCGAGCGGCCTGCCATTGCAGGTATCGTCGAGACGGCCTTGCGGCATTTCGACGGCGAGCGCTATCAACTCCATGATTATGTGGTGATGCCCAACCATGTGTACGTCCAGGTAACACCGGTGAAGCCACACACCCTCTCCTCGGTCCTGCACAACTGGAAGTCCTATACCGGCAACGAAGCCAATAAAATACTCGGCCGTGCGGGACAGGAATTCTGGCAGCGGGAGTCGTACGACCACCTGGTGCGGGACGATAACGATTTTCTCCGGATTCGCGAGTACATCAGGAACAATCCCGTTAAGGCGGGATTGTGCAAGGATGCCGAGGAATTTCCTTACTGGTATGGCGCGGGGTTTCAGCCGACGAAAAAAAGCAGGCAGGATGCCTGCGCCACAGGCGACAACGCTCGACCACGTTCATGCCGCGATGCTTCTCCAGGCAGGCGGCCAGGCTGCGGCGTTGCGCGCCACGCTCGAGGCCGAAACCCAGCGCAGCCCCGATTTCCTCCGCCTCGCCAATGCCCTTTCGGCGCTTTATCCCAAGGACAGCGAGGAAAAACGCCTTCTTGATGCTATGCTGCTAGTCGTACCAAGGTAGAGTTTCAGAATGCTGACACAAGAAGAAGCCGATCATCTTATGCGGGTAGTAAAGCATTTTGTGCGCGCCCCGGCCTCGATCGCCATTTCTCCAGGGATCGACGAAACGTTTGAGCTTGCCGACCCCAGCGACAGAGAGACATTCCTGCTGGACATCTGGCGAGGTATGCTGCGCCTCACCAAGCTCAGGTTTCAAAACAGGGTGCAAACTGTGGTTGTACTGGCACGTCTGGACATAGATGGGGCGCCCCACACCAATCCTGATGGCCAGCGGCTGTCGGGTACCCACATGCATTTGTTCAGGGAAGGCTTCGATGATAGGTGGGCTTACCCTGTGGACAGCAACAGTTTCAGGCTGTTGACGGATCCAGGAACGACGTTCCATGAGTTCTGCGCGTTCTGTAGCATTGAGTCACCGCCGCCTGTTCAGGGGGTGATCGTGTGAATAGGGCAGAGTGCCAGAAACTGATCGATGCATATGTAGGCTGGCTTCGCCAGGGACTCTCTGCCGAAGAGATGGGGGAAACCTGTGAGTTAACAACACCCTTCCTTGACCGGCATAACGATCACCTTCAGGTGTACGCAACACGACGCAACGGAAACATTATGCTATCGGACGACGGGTACATCCTGTCTGACCTGAGAACAAGCGGCCTCGAGCTCGATACCCCGAAACGGAAGATGGTTCTCGATAGCGTACTCAAGGGTTTGGGAGTGCGTGTAGAAAATCGGCAGCTAGTAGTCGAAGCGTCTGATGCCAATCTTGGCCAGCGGCTACATTCGCTGGCTCAGGCGATGCTGGCTGTCAACGATATGTTTGTGATGGCCCAGCCTCGGGTTGCCAGTTTCTTCTTTGAGGAGGTTCGGAACTTTCTGGATAGCCATGACATCCGCTACACGCCCAGGGTAAAGCTCGCCGGCAAGAGTGGCTACGATCACGGAATCGACTTCCTGATTCCCAAATCTCGACGGCGTCCTGAGCGGATTTTGCAGGCAATCTCCACCCCAAAGAAGGACAATATTTTCGCCTACCTCTGGACTCTGAGCGACACGCGAGCCGCACGAGCGGGAGAATCAAAGGCCGAGGCTTTCGCATTCTTAAACGATCAGGAGCAGCCGGTCGGCGGTGATGTGGTTGAGGCTCTCAATGCTTACAGCGTGGCCCCAGCCATCTGGTCACAACGCTCCACATATGTGGATGCCCTGGCCGGCTAGCTGACAAGGCGTGTTTATGGAACCCTGGTACAAAGTTACAACACCGCGATCCGAAGTCCGCGAAGGCCGCTCGTTTAATCCTGACGAATTTGCTATTGCGCGAGGGATTCCGCAAGGCGCGCCGCTGAGTTCGATGGGAAGATGGAGCAGGTGCTTCACGTCTGCCGGCAAGTGGAGCTTTGGCACAAAGCGGGGACTCCCGCAGAATTTGGCCGAACCTGGTTGAATCACTCTTTGGGAAAATGGCGAAAACCCTGCTGCGTGGGATACGGGTGAAGTCGAAGGAGGAGCTCAAAACCCGCATCGAGATGTACCTGCGCGAGGTGAACGAAGAACCGGTTGTCCTCCGGTGCAAAGACAGGCCTGCTCGTCTCTTACCTCATGTCTCTCGCCTCTTGTCTCTCGTCTCTGCCTCTCACGGCTGCTTCCCCAGCATTCCCGGGTTTGCCAGTGCGGCATAGCTTGCCGTAAGGTGGAACGTAACTTGATTGTCCGCCGCCTCAATATCCAGGTCACTGAAAGGGTTGGATTGTGAAGGGTGGGCGCGCTGCCACGCCATGCTCTGAATGAGCTTCAGACCTTGCATCAGTTGACTCAAGCTGGCGGCAGCCTGATCCGAAGCACACATCAGTTTGACGCGAAGGTCGATGTCGTCGCCGGCGTTCACCCGATACGAGAGTGAGCTCACGTCTCGAAACGCCGTACCCCAGTTCATTTGCAGACTATTTCCCGCCGGCATCCATGACTCGAACCACTTGGAGACGGCAGAGCCGAGCGCGACGCCCCAGATCGGCGCATTCGCTCGCGCGCCCTGGACAAGCGCGGCAAGGTTTCCGCCTCCTGCCAGTCCTGAGCCTGTACCCGCTCTAGCCTGGAGCATCGCGTTGAGGACGGGCAGAGGACCGAAGATGCCGAGTGACCCCTGAAGAACAACAACGCACGTCTGGCTGGAGCCCGCGGCGACGCAATAGGCCTTGCTGCCGTCCACATTTGCCGGCTTGATCCCCGCGGCGGAGGCGCGCTGGGCCATTACGTCAGGGTCAAAAGTTCCTGTGGCCAGGCCTTCGAGCTGGAACGCCTTTCCGTTCCCCGACTGCCACGCCAGCACCAGTTGGTTGATATCGCTTTCGGCGATGCCGATAGTCGCCAACGAATTCTCGAGCGATTGCAAGTTCCGGCCAAGGAAGTGCCGTCGAAGGGTCTGGTAATCAGGCAGGCCGCGTAAGGCGGTAGCGTCAGAATACTCCAGCGCGATCGTGCCGGGAGGTAGCCAGGCAACCGCATCGCTCACCACGTCCTGAGAGCGAGTGAGCGTAGGGCAGCACATCAGCATGGTGAGGACAAGGGCGGCCACACCGGCCCTTACTCTCGAGCGCCGCCGGGCGTCCGGTTCTGATTCCTTGCTCGCGCACTTTCGTTTTTGGCTACTCATCATTCTTCAAACGTAACACATCGCGCGATTGCGGCAAACACCGGCACGGGAGGGCGCGCAGGTCCGAACGGCTCCGTGCTCTTTCCGCCCCGCAGGCTGGCTCAGCAACTTGACCTGCGCTCTTCCCTCCCGTTCTTGATAACCCATAGGCACAGTCGCGCGCGTGCCATGATTTTCAACTTTTTGACGCCTTTTTGAACCCCCGGCGATGAAGCGGCCTGCTTCCGGCTGCTTGAAATTAATAGGCTACTATAGTATACTGTTCCGGGTAAGCTCCCACTCTTGCGCGCTGCGCCCCCGGGAGGCAGGATCAGGCCCGTTCCCGCCCCCGTGGGCGGGGGGCGGGGCCCGCAGTTCCACTCCGGCCGGGCGAGACGGTCACAAAGTTGCGCTTGCAGCTTGAGCGCAACCAGCGGGCGCAGGAAGTGAAGCGGATGCGGACTTTCGAGCCACAGGAGAAGTCGTGCCTGAAGCCAAGGAGGAATGGATGAATGGGCGGCGCCGGTCACCCCATCGAGCCGGTTGAAAACGCCGGAATGAACCGAGACCATGGAACCAACTTTGGTAGGTTATTGAAGATAGGCGGCGCCAAAAACAATGACCAACAAACCCAGTAACTTGCTGAAAACAAATAACGGCAGTGGGAGCCAATACCAACAAACCCAGCAACGTGTTGATAACAAATTAGTTATAAGAATTCGTTGCATCCTATCCCAGTAAGTTGTTGACTCTGAAAGGGATGTCAGGACGCCACTGATCGCCAAGCCCTTCGAAAACTTAAGTAAGGGCAGTATGTGAGGAGAGAGGTTTTCGCGAGCAGAAGGGAGGTCTGGCGAACGCCACCAGCGCAAGCTCGTTCAAGGATGCGACACCAAGCCCTCGGCCTTTCCGCGCAGGACCGTAACGGAGGCTCTGGGAAGAGTAAAAATGGCTTGGGAGCCTCCGGAAACCGTCTGGGTCACAGGCGGGCCGTCCGGTGCGGGATGGCCGTCTGCACCGTTCTCGTGCCATTCGTACTGCTCTTGGCCGAACGTGATCATAGCGACCGGCCCCGAAAAGAAGCCGTCCCGTCCTTCGCTCTCGTCCCGAAAGGCGATCTTCACGGTGTGTGCGTTTTCCTGGTCACGGTTCACGAGCATCAATCCCCACATCCCGTCGGGCCGCTCCACGGCATAGACCGTCACCAGGCGATGCCCATCCGCGTCGGTTGCGTCGCATGAAGCGCGATAGAGGCGGTGCAAATCGCCGCCAGGCTTTACCCACTCCAGGTTGATGAGCCGCGCCGCAAAATATTGTGAGGTGTACTGCCGGATCTTGAAATCCGGGCCGGCGGTGAACATGCCAAACGTTCCCCAGCCGTGACAGCCGGAAAATACCGGCCAGGGGAAGAATTGGTAGTAATAAAGCGCGTCGCCCCCGGCGGTGAGAAAAGCTCCCGCGTAATCGGCCAGCCAGAGCGCGCCAAAGATATCAACGAAGGCTTGATCCACGCCCCACGAGAGGTTACTTTCCGTGATGAACCTTGGGATATTTTCGGGCAGGCCGTCTTCACGCCACACCTCGAGAATGTGGCTCACGAGCTCCGGCTCACGATAAAGATCGCTCCAAGTGACCGTGCAAGGATCGAACGGATAGTGCTCAAACGACATGAAGGCGAGATCGGACATGCGGCCGTGCGACTTCAAATAATCAAGGAATCGCCCAAGCCACGACGTGCGGCCCTCAGCATCCGGCCACACCTTGATGTCTTCATTCACTCCCTGGAAGACAGGCCCGCCGAGCTTGGCGTCAGGGACCAGGCGGTGAATGGCTTCGGCAAACTGCACGTAGAGTGCCGCGTAATCTTCGGGCAAGATGTATTGCCCGTCCGGCTCTTCTCCCATCTCCACATAAGCCACCGGATATTTCCTGCGGTAAAGATAGGCCACTTCCGCCGCCGCATCCTCAGGCGTGCCATAAAGCATCGCGATGGGCACGATGGCGGGAAGGTTATTCGTCACCCCGCTCGTGAAGAAAAGATCGAAACCTGTCTGATCTCCAACTCTCAGGTTGAGGTCGCTTTCCGAGTGCCACGGATCGATGGACGAACAATGAGTTGGCGTCTGGTTCGAATCCGGAGAGTGGCTGATGAGGTCGATGAACTCACCGGTCCGGCTCAACGTCCCTGCATAGACTTCGTGAATGGCGTAGCCTGCGGAGTTGCGAGGGTCGTCTGGACCATGTGTTCCTGCCGTATTGGAGGAATGGGACATCAGGATGCGAAGGAAGCGCGCTTCGACCGGTTCTGCGGCGAGATTCAAGGTGACCGTACCGCCGCGCCCATCCTCTACGATTCCTCGCGGAAACGCGTTCCACTCCCCCTTCGTCGGCTCGTCCATGGCGTCCGAGCCAGTCCAGTATTGGACTTCATATTTCGTGGCGTACGGATTGGCCCAGGCGATCCGAACGGCGTTAATGCCTTCCACTTTGTTGAGGTCAATCACCACCCATTGCGGGTGCAGCGAATCATCTTCGCCGGTGTAGCGGGATGTGAGATAGGGGTTGCTCTTCCAATAGCTTTGGGGGTTGCCGTCGGTCAGGCGGGAAAACTCGTTCGTGGAACCACCGTTGCCAGCATTCCCGCTATGTGGCAACGGGTAGCCGTAAGAATGCCGGAGGAAATCTGCCGGCTCCGCGCTGCCGGTGAAGTAACCTTGCTTGTTTGCCGCGTCGCTCCACGTGCCGTGCTGATTCCAGTGCCATGCCGCCATTTGAAGCTCGGTGTTTTGACGGTATGTCATCGGTCCCCAACCGGCCGATAGACACTGCTTGATCGTCGATTCGACGTACAACTCGTCCACGGCCCCGTTCGGGCAACAGGTGGAGTTTGGTGAAGCGGAGGAATGGAGAATATCGATCGAAGTCCCGAGAGCACGATTGGGAATAAAAGAATGCGTGGATCGGCCGGGCCCGGCCTCTACACTCACAAGGTCCACGTGCGACGCGGCGCCGCTCGGAGCGTTTGATGCCTTGCCCGGGCGCGAGGTTACGGCACAAGCCGCCGCAGCGCCTGCATCCACAAGAAATCGCCGCCGTGAGATCCCCTTCTCGCCTGCCTTGAATCGCTTCCGCATAGAAACCTTTCTCAATACCACCTGGAGGGTTGGAATTCAAATCATCCCGACTCATCGCTTCATTCACCAGGTTTGGCCGTATCGCTCGATGGCGCGTATGACGGATTTCCGCGCGCGGACTTGCGCTGCCACAGATAGAAGAGTGGAACTCCCGTCAACACAATGCCAAGCCCGATCGCGGATTCCGCCGGCTCAGCTACCGCCGTGTTCACGACAATGAGCATCGCCGCAAGAACAAAGGCTAGGGGAAGTATGGGATACCCAATCACTCGATAGGGACGCGCGAGGCCGGGCATCTTACGACGTAACACAATCACTGCAAAAATGGCTGCAGCCGAAAACGTCCACATCGTGAATACGACGTAAGTATAAAGCTGTTCGTACGTTCCACTCAGGGCAAGCAGCGTGGACCAGCCTCCCAAGACCAACAGCGCGGAGGCCGGTGTCCGGTAGCGCGTGTGGATTTTCGATACCCACGCAAAGAAGATCTTGTCACGCGCCATGGCGTAGTACACGCGGGAAGAGGTGAGCAAGGTGCCGTTGAGCGCGCCGAATATCGAGCACAAAATCAAGATCGAAACAAAAGCAGCGCCTTGCGGACCCACGAGGATCTGCATGGTGACGGCGGCAACGCGCTGGTGTTTGGCCAGCACATCGAGAGACAGCGTGCGCAGGTAGGCGAAGTTGGCAATGAGATACGCGGCCATGACCACCAGCGTCCCGAGCAGAAAACCGAGCGGCAGGTTTCGCGATGGTTTCCTGATCTCGCCGGCGCTGTAAGAAAGCTGGTGCCATCCTTGATAGGCCCACAGCACGCCAATCAGCGCAATGCCAAATGAGTTCAGCGTAGTATGAGCGGTGGGCAGCCGCCCGACCGGGCCTGGCCGGGTCGCACGATGAAAATAGAGGGCGCAGCCGACGATGATGCCCAGTCCCCCGAGTTTGGCCACGGTGAAGATGGCCTGAACGGCCGTCCCCTTTCGGACGCCCAGTAAATTGATGAGTGTGAGAATGGCGATCACCGCGGCGCCGATCAGTTTCTGTTCGAGGGCGGTGACGGGAATCAGCGTGGCGCTGTAGATTCCAAAAGCTACAGCCAGCGTCGCGGCTGATCCCGCATCAATCACCAGCAGAGAAGCCCAACCAAAGAGAAACGCTATCGGCCGGCCATAAGCTTCTCGCAGATAAACGTAAACTCCTCCCGCCTCCGGAATGGCCGCTCCAAGTTCTGCAAGGGAAAGCGCTCCCGCAAGGGCGAGAATGCCTCCCACAATCCAGACCAGGTAAAGACTGCGGATGCCGCCCACTTCAAGCGCAACATTATGCGGAACCAAAAAAATGCCGGAGCCGATGATCGTGCCGATCACGATGACCGTTGCTCCTACGACGCCAATCGCGCGTGGCAGCGTAGGCAAGGGCGCCTGCAACAGCGCGCCCGGTTTCGGTAGGTTTGATTCAGATTCAGTCAAATCAGCTTGGCCTTTCCTCGCTCGGGTTCGCCTTCACAGGACTGTTGGAGAGGCTCGCCTCAGCAAGGAGTGGATTCCCCCCAACTCGTCTCGCGCCGCCCGCGGCGACGCCCGGCAGATTCCACTTCGATGATATTGGCCGAGTGCGCAAGCGGTTTGCAATCCGAAAATCGGGGGAGCACAGTAAGCAGGCTTCAAATCACGCTATTCATGCGCCCGTATCATTACCTGGGTGCCTGGCGCAACGTCAGTGAGACCCTTTGGGTTGTCGCTACATGGCGCGAGGACTGGTGGCCCTGTTGAGTTTTTCTGCCTCCGCCGTGAAGTGTACGCCGCGCGATCTCTGGCTCGGTTGGTCGTTTCCCCAGTACACGAGCCACCGGAAGCTGATGGTCCATAACAGCCGATTCCTCACTCTGCCCCACGGGCATACGGCCAACTTATGGTTCCGCATCCTGTCGCTCTCCCATCGGCGGGATCAAATCCCACCGAGCACGGAGCGTGACACAAAAAGCGCAGGCAGTCGGCTGCTTTCTCAGAAAGGAATGCTATCATGTTGAGTTTCCTCGGATGCCAGGAAGGAGGATGACCGTGCGAGAAAATCGTATGACCAGGCGGGATTACTTAAAGCTTATGGGAACGAGCGGCACGCTGGCCGCAGCGGTGGGTGCGACCTCAGCCTGCACCTCAGCTCAGAAACCGGCGCCGAAGCAGGCGCCGACGGAGGAAGCGCCGGGCGAGCCTGCCTCGGCCATCGCTGATCGCGCAAGACGCATGAAGTGGTGGCACGCGGCGAAATTCGGCATGTTCATCCACTTCGGGCTTTACGCCTTGATCGGCCAACACGAATGGGCCATGGAACTCGAAGGAATACCCATTCCTCAATACGAACTGCTGGCCAAACACTTTATTCCCAAACCGGGCTTCGCGCGTGAGTGGGCCGGGCTGGCCAAGCAGGCCGGACAGAAGTACATGGTGATGACGACGAAGCATCACGAGGGATTTTGCAACTTCAATACCAAGCTGACGAATTATTGCGCGCCCCAGCAGGCTTGCGGCCGCGATCTGGTGAAAGAGTATGTGGAGGCCGCGCGCGCCGAAGGACTGCGGGTAGGATTCTATTATTCTCTGATGGACTGGCATCATCCCGATGGCGCGCTCTGCGCCACGAACGAAGCGGCGCGCCGGCGCTTTGTCGCCTACACGCACGGCCTGATTCGCGAGCTGATGACGAACTACGGCAAGGTGGATATTCTTTGGTACGACGTGGATTGGCCGCTGACGCCCGAGGGGTGGGAATCAAAAAAGATGAATGACATGGTGTTCACACTGCAGCCAGACATCATTGTCAACAACCGCAATGGTCTGCTCGGCGACTTTTCAACCCCCGAACAGCACGTCCAAGCCTCGGAAAAAGGCCGGGCGTGGGAAACGTGCATGACCATCAATGACAGTTGGGGTTATCAGAAGGCCGACGACGATTTCAAGTCACCCAAGACCATTGTGCGCGATCTTGTCGAGTGCGCCAGGGGAGGCGGAAACTTTCTGCTCAACGTTGGCCCCAAGCCGGATGGTTCGGTACCGGAAGAAGAAGTTCGCGTGCTGGAAGCTGTCGGGAAGTGGATGGGCAAGAACGGTCCCACAATTTACGAGGCCGAACGCTGTCAGGCCGGGGCGACAAACTACGCCAATTTCACACGCAAAGGAAATACGCTTTATATCCACGTGCACTTCTGGCCCGGCGATACGGCGGCGGCGAACTGGCTCTCGTTCTTCCGGCCGCAGACCGTCGTAGCGATTGGAGGATTGCAGACCAAAGTGCTGTCGGCCAAGCTGTTTGCCTCCGGCAAAAAGGTCGATTTCCGGCAGGACGATATTTCCGTGCAGTTTGCTGGTCTGCCAGCCAATGCTCCCGACGACCCTGTAACCGTGATTGAGGCGGAGTGCGAGTCAGAACCTGTCGTCAACAGCCTTTATGTTCGTGAGCACCGAGAGCGCATCAAGGTTGGTGTGAGCTGGTCCTGAGATCAATCGGTGTGGAAGACCTCTTCCATATTGGCCCACCACTCTCCCTCTTTCCGAGTGGATACGGGCTGCTGCATGGGTCCCATAATCGCCCACCACTCCTGTGTTTTGGGGTCCGCGGCCATCTTGGCCATGTCGGCGTCAAAATCACTTCCCACATACTCGAAATAGGCGTACAGCGTGTCGTCTTTCAAAAAGATCGAGTAATTGCGGATGTTGCAATCGTGAATCGTTTTCAGTACCTCAGGCCACACCTTGGAATGATATTTTACGTATTCATCCTTTGCCACCGGCTGCAGCAGGATAACTTGTCCGTATCGTTTCACGTCTTCTCCTTTGGGCTGAGTTCTCTGATCGTCGAGTAGCTTTGCAAGCCAAAAACCAAAACGCAAACAACCCCACCGTTTCGAATCCTACTTCTTGGAATCCCAGCCCTCCAGCTCGGCACAGGAGTTTCTTAGGAGGGCCGCTCAGCTACCCCGCGGCTCTGCCGCCTGACGTGCGGAAAGGCTTGCCTTTCCGGACGAAACTCCTTCTTCTTCGGAAGCAGGATTGTGCGGCCACGATGCCCCGCTCTCAGGCCCGCGAGACCGAACCTGAATCGCAACACAACGGTATTGCGGTTCCCGATCACTGAAAGTTAAACAATGGTCAACTGGTTTCGATTTTCAGCACGCTGTCATAAGGGTCCGGCGCCTGAGCCGGCAGTTGAACGGTCACACCGTTCCCGCTCCGCTTGAACTCCAGGATATCCCCACGAGCTAGCAAACTCACTCGGGACACGCGCCCCACGCCGCTGATTTCAACACTCTCTTGCGGCCAATCGAAAATGTGGAGATAAGTAGTTCCCCCTTTAGCTGTCGTCTTGCCGATTGAGAGATCCTGCAACGGCCCGTAAGTGGTTCCGTAAATCGACTCCCCATTAATCGCCAGCCATTTCCCGACGTCGCGTAGACGCCCTTGAAATTCGTGTTCAATGTCGCCGTGCGGGCTCGGGCCAACGTCGAGGAGAAAGTTTCCACCTTTACTCGCCACGTTCACGAGCGTTTGGATCAGTTCTTTTGTGGATTTGAAGTTGTGATCGTTCTTGTCATACGCCCAGGTGTCGTTGATGGTCATACAGGTTTCCCAGGGCTTGAACTCTCCGGGACGTGGGAGGCCGGAAGGCAGCCTGTTCTCTTCCTCCGGGTTGGTTCCCGCAATCCGAATCCCTTTCACCGGAATGCGGTCCGGGACAAACTGCTCCGGGGTCTCATAGTCGCCCGGCGTTCCAAGTCTATTGTTAAACAGAGAGCTGGGGGAGATTTCTCGAAGCATCCGCTCAACATGATCGCCATCGAACTTTGCCTGGTCGTTCAGTCCGTCAAACCAGAAGACGCTGGGCTCACCGTACCGAGTGGCCAACTCCCTCAGTTGCAACTGCATATATTGGAGGTAGACCGGCCATTGCGGGCGCGCCGGCTCACCTTGCCAGTTCTCCTTCGCCAGCTTCGATGTATCCCTGTAAGCGGGATGATGCATGTCGGGCGGCGAGTAATAGTAGCCCAGCGGCATGTCATGCCGGCGGCAGGCTTCCACCAACATCATCAGTACATCCTTCCGGTAAGGCGTATTCGTAATTTTATAATCCGTAAAGGCAGAATCGAACATGCAGAAGCCGTCATGATGCTTGGTAGTAAAAACCATGTAGCGCTGGCCGGCCGATTTGGCCAGCTTCACCCAATCGTCAGGATTATAATTCACCGGATTGAATCGCTGATAAAGGTTGACGTATTCCTCTTGCGAAATGGGCCACTTTGGACTCGGCGCCATAATAGGCCAGGAGATCTCGACGCTGGCGAGCGAAGACGGATCCCAGTGAATAAACATTCCAAACTTGGCGTCCAGCCACCAATCCATCCGCTGTTGCCATAAGTCGTGCCGCTCAGCATCCACGCCATTCACTTCGCGCCAGGCTACTGAGGTCGCCCGGGTGGTTGAACGCGGGCTCTTCGCGGCGAGGCCGACGCTGGCCGAAAACGCCGCCGCGCCCCCGGCTCCCATCATCCGAAACACATCACGCCGTCCAAGGCTCCCTCCCTTTTGCGCCTTCATAAGATCTCCCTTTCAATTAAGAGAAATAGCTTCCTTCAGATCACAACTGCTTCCGGGTTCCTGCGGGCACTGGTAAACTCCATCGCGGACCAGCGCAGGGCGCACGAAATAATCCTTCAGGTGGGGTATATATTCCAGAAACAGCCGTTCATGGCCAAGGGCAATATGATTGAATAGGACCAGATGCTGATGAATCTGGCCCATATCACCCACGTGAGGAACGACGGGCAAACCGAACTTTCGGGCAAGCAAGCTGACGGTCAGAAATTCGCTCACCCCTCCCACCCGGGTACAATCCACCTGAACAATTTGTACCGCCCGCGCTTCCATGAAATTCTTAAAGACAACCCGGTTGGGAACGTGTTCGCCCAAAGCAATAGGAACGGGAGCAATCGCCTCAGCGAGAATCTTGTGTGCGGAAATATCGTCTGGATGAGTCGGTTCTTCGATCCAGTAGGGCGACATCGGGTGCAGAAAACCGCACATTTCCAAGGCTTGGGGAAGCGTCCATTGCTGGTTCGCATCCAGCATGATGCGTGCCTCCGGGCCAAGCGCATTTCTCAACAGAAAAGCCCGCCTGACATCCCGCTCACCCTCCCTCGATCCGACCTTGAGCTTGAAGGAGTGGAAGCCTTGCTCAAAAGCGCGTAACGCCTCGTCCTTCACCTTTACATCGTCGTATTGAAACCAGCCAACCGAAGTGTCGTAGCCTGGATAGCCATCGCGAAGGATCGACATGCGCTCTGCCCTGTTTGGAGATTGCTGATGAAGTAGTGAGAGCGCGTCTCGCGGTGTCAGGATCTCCTCAAGATAACTGAGATCTAAAAGGTGGACAATCTCCTCAGGAGTGAGATCGAGCAGGAGACGCCAGAGCGGGACGCCGCGGGTCTTGGCCCAGAGGTCAAAACAAGCGTTTGTGATGGAAGCGAGAGCAAGGTGGATGGCCCCTTTATGGGGTCCAAGCCAACGAAGCTGAGGATGATCGGCGAGCTTACGAAAACTCGCACCAAAATCAGCCATCAACTCTTCAATTTCCAGCCCATCTAACAGTTCTCCTAAAAGCCGGATCGCATCGCATACCAATTGATTTCCCTTGCCTAATGTCAGGGCTAAACCCAACCCTTGCTGTCCGAGGCTATCGCGAGGAATTGTGATCGCGTAAGCGTATTCGGAAATTGAATGGACCGCGTCAGTGCCGGCAGCGGGTGGGAGAGGAAATCGAATGTCCCTCGCTCCAACGGACTGGATCACGGAGGTCTTCATTTGGTTGAATCTGATCCGTTGAAGCGCTCCTCGTTTCGGCGGGCTGAAGGACCCTTTCAGAAAGCAGGTAGGCCCGAGGAAAAGGGCGCCGCCGTCTCCACACGTTACTACGGGCGGGAAGCGCCTGACACGCCGGACAAATCTCCGCAAGCCATTAACAATCTGGCGATCCGTAGAATAGCGGGCTGCGGCCGTCTGAGGATCAGGAGAGGCTAACCTTGAAAGCGACGGCAATGTCCGAAGGTGGCATCATCATCCGAGGCCACTCGATGCGTAAACCTTCGTTTGTCTGCGTGAAGCGCATTTTTTCCGGCGAACCGAGCAGTTCAACGTTGGCCACGTTTACAGGCTTAGCGGCCGACGCGCCGAACGATTTCAGGAGCAAGCCCCGTCCGGACCGGGGCGGCCCAGACTCCGGGGTGGGCCAGCCCAGCACGATGGCATAGACCGCACTGCCGGCTTTGCTGCGCGTGTATCGGATATCGCTCGCGTCAAGCTGGTCAACGGATTGGCCTTGAAAAGAGCCAGCCTTCACCATGTGTGGTCCTTCACCGAATACCATCCAGGGACGCGTGGCGTAAATCGCTTCGCCGTTGATCTTGAACCATTCGCCGATGCGCTCGAGAATCAAGCGCTCCTTGGAGTCAATTGTGCCGTCGGGCTTGCCGGGAATGTTCAGGATGAAGGTTCCGTTTTTGCTGACCACATCCACCAGCCAATGGATGACGGCGCGCGGCGGCAGGTAACGGCCGTATTCACCCGGCCACTCGTACAAGGCGCGTTGGTAGTGCCAGTCTCCGATGCAAGTCTCGGATTGCCAGGGATAGGGCAGGAGGTCAGCGGCAATGCCGCGCTCGATATCGGCCACGACGGATTTTGCCCACTTAGGCGGAACTTCCTTAATGGTGATGACGCCTCCCATTTTGCCGCCGTTAAGAGCAAGACTATGGTTGTAAAAATAAGCTCCAATGTTCATCCCGCCCCAGCCTAAGGGAAAGAGCGGGTTATCGAAATAAAGCAAATCAGGGTTGTGCTGGTCGACCAGGTCGCGGGTGCGATCATAAAAGTTCTTAACGTAGGAGACGTCCGGCAGCGCGTCGTGAGGGTGCTTGGGGCCATAAAGCTGCTGCGGGTCGTAACCCTGCCACCATTGCTTATCACCCTCGGCCAGGATAAGGTCACCATCGTAAGGAACACCGGCCAGGGAGCCGGTAGCGTCGGCGCCGTGGCTGGTCTGGAACCACCACCAATTTCGCGGTTGGTGCACGGTCACGCCTAAATGCAAATTCCGCTTGCGCACCTCGGCTGCCCACGTCCCAACTACGTCCCGGTGGGGACCAATATTCGTCGCGTTCCATGAATGGTGTTTCGATTTCCAGGTGTCAAAACCGTCGTGATGGTTGGCCAGCGCGAAGAAAAGCCGCGCGCCGGCGCTGACGTACAGGTCCATGAGCTCGGAGGGCTCCCAATTCAAGAGCGTCCATTGCGGGCAAAGGTCCTTGTATCCGAAGAGGGACGGAGGGCCGTATCGGGCAACCTGGAATTTGTTCTGGGGGGAGCCCTGCATATACATATTGCGCGCGTACCAGTCACCGTCTTCCGGAACGCACTGTGGGCTCCAATGGTTCCAGATGCCGAATTTGGCGTCGCGGTACCATTCGGGGCAATCGTACTGAAGCAGAGAATCCCAGGTGGGCTTGTAGGGTCCGTCGCCTGCCAGGTCCGGGATTGGCGAGATCATAGGCACGCCGTCATGCGAGCCTCCCGGAACAGGCAGCTTCGGCGAATTTCCCCAGCCCGTCGGCTTCCAGTCTGCGCCGTTCAGGCGCTCCGCGACGATCTGACCGTTCTTCAAGGCATAAAAGACGCGCTCATTTGCCGGAGTCGCGCAAAAGCGGGCGTAATCTTCGGTGTAGTGGTCGAAGCCGGGCGCGCGGGCGGTCGCAGAACTCAAGAGAGGCGCTGCGCCTCCTTTTGCGCCGGACGAAGACCAGAGAGTGGACCCCGCGGCCAAACCGCCCAGTAAGTGGAAAAATTTGCGACGACGCATCACCGGCCTCCGGTTAACTAAATTTTCGCAAAGACTTTCTCATGTTCCCTCGCTCCACGCAATCGAGGCTTTCTTGTGTTTCCCTTAGCCGGATTGCCGTTGCAATCAGGCTTCTTCCCTTTTTATACCAGAACCCCAAGAAGCGAGAGAGCCCTTTGTGGTATTAAAGTGGCCGTGGCAGCCTCGGGTTAGAACGCGACGGTTGCCACGAGTGTCCTATACGGGATGCCGGAGATCAAACTCACGATGCCGTTCAATTGCCATGGGCCGAAAATATGGGTCATGTTATTCACTGAGGCGGAACGTACCGTGCGTCACCCTCCGAACGTTCTCCTGTCCGGCAGGTAATTATACGTCAGGAACGAAGCTCATCGAAAATGCAGGTCGGGACACTTCTCGAAGATCATCCTCCGGTCTTCGGCAGGAAGCTCGCTGAAAGGCTTTGGCGTATCCTGCGGCCGCGTTTCCTTCTGATTGATTTCTCCCATTAAGCACCAATCACGGGTCAGCCCCTTGGGTTCGTGAGCCGGAAGGCCGTAGTTCGTAAAATCGATCACGCGTTCCTGGCCGTGGGGAATCTTACGCAGGAGAGCGAGGCGAAATTGCTGGTTCATCAACCAACGGATTTCCTTATCCACGTCCGATCCACCGATCCCGGAGCCACGCTCGACGAAGCGATAATTGAGCCGCGAGTTGCTTCTAAACTGCCGGCGCCAGAGAAGACCGAACTCGCCATGCGTGACGCAGCAGGTATCCGGCCACCTTCGCCGCACGGCGCTTAACCACTCAGCGAGTCCGTAGGAGCCGATTGAGACCTCCCATATATTGGTAACCCAAGCGAAGCCGTTCAGATCGAAACCCTGGTCAAAGTGGATGGCGGTGGTGTGCAACATTTCTCTCAGCCCCTCTTTCAGCCCATAGCGGTGGATGGTTTCGATTGGACCAACTCCCATGCGGCTGTTGAATCCTCCGGCGAAACCAGGCCGGCGCGCAGCCAGAAAATCGCAAGTCCAGCCGTCCAAATCCACGCAATCGATTAAATCTGCGTGGCTCTGCGCGGGCTTCAATGAGTCCTCTTTGGAAGGGTAATAAGGATAAGAAATCGATCCATCGTCATCCAGGTTGTCGATGCCGTACTGGCTCCAGATATTGCCTTGGCATACGTGAATGTCTTCCTCCTCAGCAAGGAATTGTAGATTTTCAGCCGCGAGGAAGCCTGCGACAACGCAATCCGGCCTATACTCCGGGCCAACGATGGCTGAAGCGAGGGCCAGGCCATCGTGCAGGTCACGATTCACTTGCTGGCGCGAGTTGTAAACATTGGCGAAGTATCCTCCGGGAATGAATGTGACTTCGTCGCCAAAGCGTGCGTGGTATTCAGCCACCAGTTTGCGGACTGCCTTGTATGGCTCTGATTGATTATTAAGAGCGAGCCAACTGAGCGCCCAGGTGAGCCGGCCGCCGGGCCAGCCTCGAGCGAAGGCCTTGCGGAAAGCTTCGACGTTTTCGGGTGTGTTCAGGGCTTTCTCGTCTTGGCCCAGACTTTTGGTGCGAGTGGCTTCAATCTGGTTCACACGAATAACTGTGGCCACCGTGAGAAAACGGTTCTTCCAGAGCGTCGAAGGGTTGATTGGACGATCGCTCGATCCTTGATATGACACGGGACCAGGGATTTTCTGCGCAGACCCGAAAACACCTTTTCCCAAGGCCAGAGACGGAACACACTTCGTGAGTGTAGAGAAAAACTCTCGCCGCGAACAGCGCCAGTTCCGCGATTTCCGCATGTTTCCCTCAAACAGCTAAACCCGTTGCGTGAAGCTTTGTCAATGGCTTTGCCGGCGCCGCACAGGCGGATGAACAGGTTGCGGAAAAACTCGACACCGCGAGTGGTGCGCTGGCATCTTGCCGGCCTCCGTTGAATTGAAGCGAGTTGCCGGCTGGAAGCCGGCGCTACGTCAACTCCCGAAAGATTTTTTCCGCAGCCTGTTTAGGCGGACACCGGCCCGCAAGAGGATTGGCAATCCAACCTCGACTACCGATTTGCGCATAAGTGGAACGTCGCGGCATTGGATATTACTACGTAGTTAATGACCGACGATATAAATACCGATGATACGGCTAGCTATCAATATTCCATGGAGGGGATTCCAAATGTGGAACAGGAAGCTAGTTGAGGCATTGTGCCTATTGGCAATAACCATGGCTCTCTCCGCTCCGGCGTTTACGCAAAACTGGGCCGGAATTCTCGATCCGAGTCGCGCCACGGATTGGACCCAGGCCGGCATTCCGGGCGGCATACCAAGCCGTTCGACTATTTGCCAAACCGTAGCGCCATCCGGCCTTACTGATTCCACAGACATGGATGATATCGATGCCGCCATCGCTAACTGCGATTCCGGCGAAGTCGTGCAGCTTGAGGCAGGGACTTACACCATCACGCAAGGCCTGACGTTTGGCGGCGTGAGCAACGTCACCCTGCGCGGCGCGGGGCCTGACAAGACAAAACTGATTTTCACGGGCCTCTACGATTGCGGAGGACCCCGTGTGGACATTTGCGTGATGGGCAACGAAGGATGGGCCGATAATTACGCGCGCTCAACAACGTGGACAGGGGGCTACGCCCAGGGCACGAGCACCCTCACCGTGGGAAGCACGACGGGTCTTAGCGCCGGGCAGATCATCATTCTCGACCAGCGCAGCGATGAGATTGCGATGTGTCCCGCATCCGGCGGTATCGACAACTGCTCCGGCGTCAGCGGAGCGACGGAAAGCGGCAGCACGGTGACCATCACCACATCCATCCCGCACGGCTACAGCGTAGGTCAAACCGTCGGAGTTGGCGGAACCGCATACGCGGGATATCGAGGCTGGTTTACCATCACAGCCGTTCCGAGCCCTGCGAGCTTTCAATACACAGATGCTGCCACCGGCCTGGCTGCCAGCGGCGGGGGATACGTCACTGAAGATACAGGCGGCGATTACCTCAGCGGCATTGCCAACCTTGTGACGGAGGAGAGCCCATTGCTTCAGAGAACCTGTCCGGACTCGGGCGATCCCTCCTGCGCGCCCGGCGAGATCAGCCGGCGGCCACAGTGGGAGATCAAACGAGTCACGGCAATAGACGGAAATCAAATCACGATCGATCCGCCGATCGAACTGACCAATTGGAGGGCTTCACGGTCGCCAGCAATATGGTGGACGGGAAAGAACTACGACACCATGGACGGCATCGAAGACCTCACCTACGACATGACGGCCGACGGAGGAAACACAGACTCGGCGGGAATCGACTTCAAGAATGCTTATGAATGCTGGGCCAGGAACGTGCGCGGCATCAAGGCAAGCCGAAACGACATCTGGATTGTCCAATCCGCGCGAATCGAGGTTGTGGACAGCTATTTCTTTGGCAACAAGGGATCTGAAGACCTGAGCTATGGAGTTGAGACGTATGGCGGTTCGGACAATCTGGTTGAAAACAACATTTGCCAGCACGTGGTGACGTGCGTAATGACCGGCCAGGCCAACGGATCGGTCTATGCCTATAACTACTCCTTGGACAGCGGCTATTACACATCGGATTGGTTAATGCCACTCGTCAACATGAACCACGACTACTCCTTTATGAACTTGTTCGAGGGCAACGACAGCAGCGGGGTGGATCTCGACAACGTGCATGGAACCGGGGCCGCTGAAACGGTTTTTCGCAATCGCCTGCGCGGCCAGGACACTCCTGCTAAAACCAACAGCCTGGTGGCTGTGACGGACAACGCCTATAACCGGGCAGAAAGCTTTGTGGCAAATGTCCTCGGAACGCCGGGAGCGGAGACGCGCTATCAATCAACGGGCCTCAATCCGTCCGGCTATATCTGGGACCTCAACTCGCAAGCTGAAAATTACAGCGTGCGGAACGACCCGGTGGTGAGTGAAAGTCTGCTGCGCTGGGGAAACTACGACACGGTAACAGGGGCGGTGCGCTGGTGCGGTGACTCTTCTGATCCCGGATGGTCCAGCTCTTGCGGGAGCGCCTCGGAAGTTCCGAACACCGGAATCACCTTCTTCAATGGGAACGAGGTTCCCTCGACGACCACGCTTCCCGCTTCGTTTTACCTTTCGGCGCAGCCAGCCTTCTGGCAAACATTCTGGGGTACACCACCATGGCCGGCTATCGGCCCTGACGTGAACTGCAGTTCGGCAGCCGGCGAGGATTGCAATACTCCTGCCGACGGCGTGAGCGGATATTCCTACTACATCCCGGCGCAGCTTTGCGAGTTAAACACGCCCGTGGATTCGTCCTATCAGCGTGCGATCAGCGTCGCAGGCGCAACCTGGTCCGGCGGAACGGCCACCTTGAGCACGGCGCCGAATACTCTTCAGAAATTCGATACGCTGACGGTGTCAGGCGTCAGCCCTGCCGGCTATGACGGGACGTTCGAAGTTACGGCCACAACAGCCACGAGCGTAAGCTATGCTCTGCCCACGAACCCCGGAACGTACGCGGCCAGCGGGACAGTTAATTATCCGAATATCCTGCTCTACAATGCCTCGAACTGCTACCCGGCCGCGTATCCCGCGAGCGGCGTCCTCCTGGTGACAACACTCCAATCTTTGACGTTCAATCCAGGCAGCGATGTCTACGTTGCCACGCTCAACATCACAAACACGGGCAGCACGGGAGCGCAAAACGTGGAGATCGCCGGGGCGTGGCTGGGTGTCACCCAGACTTCCGGAGCGCTCCCGCTGGCCGTGGGGAGTATTGCCAACGGCTCGCAAGAAACTGCCATAGTGGACTTTCCCGCTTCTTCCGGCGCAGCGGGAAGTCACGTAGCTCTTATAATTGTTGCAACCTATACCGGCGGCAGCTCAAGTGCGGGCTTCCAGGTGGCGCTGCCGTAGCGGCCCGGGGATCGACCGTGTATTGGCAGATTTCTCTTGACCAGGCGAGACAACAAAAATGACAATAAAGCGACTCACGGTCGCGGCGACGGCCAGCGCCGTTGTTCTTGTGCCGGCGATGGCTTTCAAGCATAGGGCTGTTCCTGGCAGGACTGCTCTCCAAACGGCGTCGTTGGTTCCGGCTCAGTAGTTCTTCATCATAACCGGCTCGAATGGGCATTGGGGCCGGGGCCGGACTCAGGTTGACCCGCAGGGGTACCGCTCATGAAACTATTGGGACTTCCCGGCGTCCTCCTTGCTGCGGGGCTTTGCGTAAGCGGGTCGGTGGTAGCATCGCCCCGGCGCGCGCCCAGCAACGCCACGCCCCGAAGACTGGACTGGGTTGACAACTTTCACTCGGGACGTCTGGATGGCTGGGCCATGCCGTTTCCCGAAGATTGGGAAGTTCTCTCTCAGGGTGGCCTTCGCTATCTTCACATGATCAGGCCGCGGCCTCCCGGAATCCCTCGCCGGCCGCTGCAGTTTGCCCGCATCAAAAATATCCGCTTCGGCAGCTTCGACCTCCAGGCACGAGTGCGCCGCGATCAGAAGTCCATCATTGTCGTCTTCAATTATGTGGACACGCTGCATTTTTATTATGCCCATCTCTCGCGCGACCGGGGAACCGCGGTCTCAGTTCACAACGGCATTTTCATTGTAAATGGCGGACCGCGGCGCCGTATCGCAGGTAAACTGGCTGCGCCCGCCCTGCCGGACCACGGCTGGCATACCGTGCGAATCCTCAGGAACGTTCGCACGGGTTCAATCGAAGTGTTCATGGATGGCCGGCGGCAGGCTCTTTTCCATGTGATGGACCGCACGTTCAGGTGCGGAGAAGTGGGGCTTGGATCGTTCGATGAGACAGGGGATTTTGCCGACATTCGGTTACGCTCGAACGATGCAGGCTGCCCGGAACCGACGCCAAACAACTAGGCTTGCAAAGTCCCGCCGTTAGCCCGGCTTCTTCGCGTTCGCAGATGTTCCGGGTTGGCAATGCTCTGATGTCCTCGCCGCGCAAGAAGGAGGTAGCTCGCCTTCTCGAGGCGAGTGTTACCTGTATTAATCCTTTCTGCATTCATCGTGGCGAGTATCGGCCACGCGAGCGCGAAGCAAGGCTCCGAACCGCCTTCGGAGCCACCAGATCTCAGCAAGCAAGAAAATAGAAATTGTGCGGCGGCCGCAGGCACCAGCTTGGCCTGCCGGACACTTTGCGCGGAAGCGATTCTTCCAGCGCGATCACTTAATCAATGCAGACGGCGGCCGGTCTTTCGGAGCTGTTGCCCACTCTTTATTTGGCATGGCGGACATGTCGAAGACGAGCTCGCCGCCGGCTATAATCTCGCGATGGCTTATCCATGAACGGTCAAGCCGCTGGCCGTTCAGCGATGCGCGGGCGATATAGCAGTTTTCCCGCTTGTTGTTATGCGCCGTGATGCGGAATGTTGTCTTAGCGGCCTCGTTGCGGATGACGGCGCGATCCACCATCGGGCTGCCAATCACATAAACACTGGTGGCCGCGTTCACCGGATAGAATCCCAAGGCCGCAAAGACATACCAGGAAGACTGGTTGCCGCAATCGTCATTTCCGGGAAGGCCGCCCGGCCCGCTGTCATACACGCGCAAAGCCACCTGCCTCACCCAGTATTGAGTTTTCCAGGCCGCTCCTGCAAAGGTATACAAATAGGGAATGTGATCGCTGGGCTCGTTACCCTGAGCGTCTTGTCCCACAAGTCCGGTGATATCCGGCGGGGAGTTATAGATTTTTGACGGGGCCTTAAACAAGGCGTCGAGCTTGGCAATGAACGCGTCGTCACCGCCGTACAGGTCGATGAGTCCTTGAACGTCCTGCATCACATTGAACGTCGCCTGCCAGGCGTCGGATTCCGTGTAGTCATACCAATATTCTGTTCGCGGGTTGAACGGCTCACGCCAGCGACCATCCAGATACTTACCACGCATGAAACCTGTTTTCGAATCGAAAAGGTTGCGGTAATTTTGACCCAATTTGTAGAAATAGGCCGAGTCCTCGTGTTTTCCAAGCAGCTCAGCGAACGCACCCACGCACCAATAGTCATAAGCGTAATCAAGCGTTCGGGAGACGGCTTGCTTTCCCGCTCGCGGGCCGGTGAGGCCACCGGAGCCGGTGGGAATGAAGCCGTACTTGCGGAACTGGCCTTGATAGTTGCGATCGTTCATCGCCGTGACCTTGAGCGCCGCGTACATTGCCTCAGCATCCCAGTCGCGAAGGCCGCGGGTGTAAGCCGCGACAACCATGCCGGCGCAATGAAATCCGGTCATCGACCACGTCTCATTGGCCCACAACGGCCAATCTGGAAGGCTCTGCTGGTTGAGCTGGCGGTAGTCGGCCAGGAAAGTCCTCATGATATCTTTCACGATCGGCGGGCGAAAGATCGTGAGGAAGGGAAATTGGCTGCGGTAGATGTCCCAAATCGACAGAGCAGTGTACTTGATGAACGTGGAATCCTTACGGTTTCTTCCGTCCTGGCCCCGATAGCTTCCATCCACGTCGCTATAAGTTGTGGGCGAAACAAGTCCGTGATACATGCCGCTATAGAAGGTTCGCCGGCTGTTGGCATCCGAGATATCCGCCACGAGGCAATCCAGAGCTCGATTCCATGCGTCCGCAGCGCGATGGCGAACGTTGTCAAAGTCAAAATCGGGGATTTCGGCTGCCAGATTTGTCCTGGCATTCTCAACGCTCGTGCCCGAGATGCCCACTTTCAGAACGAGTACCTTTGCACGGAGTCTTGGGAACGATGCGGCTGCCCGTAGCTCGACTCCCCTCAGAGGCTCTTTCCGGGCATGTACGACCTTTTCGTCCACGTTGATTTCGAGCTCGGCAAAAGGCTCTGAAAATTCGATCACAAAATAGACGGCGCGGTTCGCTGCCCATCCGTGCGTCAGACGGTAACCGCTAAGGATGCGACTGCTTTCGGCTCGTAACTCAGCCTGGTAAACCCTTTCGCTGAGCCCGTGCACCAGGTCCACCATGACGTGTGCGTTCATCCCGGCGGGGCGTGACGGAAAAGTATAGCGATGCATTCCGCAGCGCGTCGTTGCGCACAGCTCGGCTCTGACGCGCGGATCTTGCAGGAACACGCTGTAATAGGCTGGCGTCGCCAGCTCGTTACGATGGCTGAAACGCGAGGCAAAGCCGCGTCCGGGCGATCCGGGCTGCCATGCGGTTGCGCCTACGGCAGGCATGATCAGCACATCGCCGAGATCGGAACCACCGGTCCCGGAAAGATGTGTGTGGCTGAAACCTTCGATCACGTTGTCAGGATAGTGGTAGCCGGAACAATGGTCCCACGCATACCATTGGTATCTCGGATGATTTGGTCCGGCAGTGTCCGGGCTCAGTTGGACAAGCCCGAAGGGCAGAGTAGCGCCCGGAAACGTGTGGCCATGTGCATCGGTGCCGACGAATGGATTTACGTTCCGAGCCAGCGCACCCGCAAGGGCTTCCTCACCCTTCCCAAGGAAAAGTAATTCGACCGGGCGTGACGCCAGGGCCGGTAAGGCCGTCCCCATCGCAACGAGGCTGGCCAAATCAGTGGCACAGAGACGAAGGAACTTGCGCCGTTGCAGTTTGCGAGCCTGCGTCTCACTCATTCTGTTGCAACCCGATCGGACCTTCCGTCCCAACTCCGGCTCAAACAGTTTCCGGGACAACGAAGGGCGCTCGATAGCCACGTCCGCCGTCGCGTAGCATCAGGTTGGCTTCCGCGTCGCCAATTGCCTGTTCGGCTTCGGGATCGAATTTCAACGTTCTTCCCAAGCGGTAGGAAGCGTTCGCCAGGTGCACCAACCCCGCTGAGATGTGACCCTCTTCGATCGGCGCGTGCAAATCCTGGGCACGGCGCGAGCGGACGCAATCAATGAAATTCTGGAAATGATTTCCGCGTTGGTGTTCGCTCGGACCGGGTTCCTGTTCTTCTCCAAGCCAGGTTCGATACATATCAGCGTCTTCGTCACCCATAGCCAAATAACCCTTCGAACCGTAAAAAATGTCGCCTACCGTTGAGGGGGCATCAGAGGGAGGCATGAGGCTGGATTGCTTCACAAGCCGCTCAGGCGCCTGAGTTCCCAGTGCCGGCGTTCCAATTCCCGCTTCGTGGTTCGTGATCCAATGTCGCACTTCAAACTCCAGCATTTTAGGCTTGGCGTTGGGGACGTAATATTCAAACGCGCAGTTAAGAGTGTTGGGGGTTTGCTGATCGTCGTCAAACATGAAGTGTCCACCGATCGCAGAGATCTTGTTCGGAAGTCCAAGGCCCAGACCCCAGCGCGCCGCGTCAACTTGATGGACGCCTTGATTGCCGAGGTCTCCATTGCCATACCACCAGAACCAATGCCAGTTGTACAGAAAACGATTTCGGGTGAAGACGTGTTGGGGCGCCGGGCCCTGCCATAAGTCGTAATCAAGGCCAGGCGGCACCGGGCTGGGTGGCGCATGACCGATCGTATTGCGCCACTTAAAACACAGGCCACGCGCTAAATAAACTTCACCAATCAAGCCACTATGCAGCTTTTCCATCGCGTGGCGAATAGCTACCGATGAGCGTATTTGAGTGCCGTGCTGCACCATGCGGTTGTATTTTTGAGCCGCGCGCACCAACTGCCGGCCCTCCCACAGATTATGCGAGCACGGCTTCTCGACATAGACGTCCTTGCCGGCCTGGCACGCCCAGATTCCCATGAGCGAATGCCAATGGTTGGGCGTCGCAATGCTCACGGCATCGATTGACTTATCGTCAAGCAGCTCGCGAACGTCCTGATAGCCTTTCGGCTCGGGCCGGCCCAGCTTCTGAACCTCAGCCCGCCGTTGATTGAGGATTGGCTCATAAACATCGCATAGGGCCGCGATCTCCACGTTCGGGATCCTTGCAAAGGCGTGGATGTGGTCTTGGCCGCGATCGTGCAGCCCCACCACGGCGACACGGACGCGGTCGTTTGCCGCCAAAACTCTGGGGGGCACGATCTCGGCCCATCCGCGCGCGGCAGCCAGACCGGCCGCCGTCGTGCCTGCCCCAAGCTTCAAGAAATTGCGACGGCTCAAGCTGTTATTCTCTGTATCGTTGCTCATAGCTCCTCCCGGCGTTTACGCCGCTCCATAGTAAACCGCTTTGCCTTTCCTAAAGTCAACACCTGCCGCGGACTGAGACGTGGGCTTGCTGATTGGAGAAGGTTACTTGAAGTGCGTCGAAGCGCGGCCTGTGAGGTAACGCCTATGACAAAAGATTCATGACGCAACTTTCTGAAGAACGCGATTGGTTCAACAGCGGCTGCAAAAGGCTTGCCTTCGTTGCAGCCCCTATTCGCGAATCATGGTGCCGAAGAGAGGACTCGAACCTCCACACCCTTGCGGGTACTACACCCTGAATGTAGCGCGTCTGCCAGTTCCGCCACTTCGGCAGGGATGAGAAACGAAGCACGCCGCCCGAATGCGATGGCACTTGGGGGTGGCGGCCAGGAATCTTATGTTGCCATCCACCCCATATCCTGTCAAGAACGCCAGCCCGGTAGAGCGCCACCTACTTCGTGGTCCTCAAATAATCTTCGATTGACGATCCCACTTCTTCCTGAAATCGATCCGCCAGCGACGGAATGCCGGCGCAAGCCTCATCGCACGCGATCCGTTCCACGCGGTGCATTGGATAAAAGGCCGTTGTCATGTTGACGGGATTGGCCGATGGATGAAGAATCTGGCGAATGAAATCCTCAAACGCATCCAGCGGAATGCCGCGCAACGTCACACCTTCCGGCCGCAACGCGAGAAGCTGGCCCCAGAGCACCTCGCGCGGGCTCGCAAGGCTGACAATCACGATGGAGTTCAGCTCGATTGACCTTCTCCTCCCGGACGCGTTGAGCCAAGCCTGACAGATTGTTGAAAATGCCAGTCTGTCACACTGAGCGAAGCATCGCTATGTTTCCTGGAAAACACCAGCCGGGATTCTTCGCTGCGCTCAGAACGGCACCCTCCGGCAAGTTTTTCATCAACCTGCTAAACGCGCATCGCTTTCAAATGGGGATCCACCTTGAGGTTGGCTTGGGTCACCTGCCGCACTGCTTCTACCGAAATCCCGGGAGCGATCTCCGCGAGCACCAGGCCGTCAGGAGTGACGTCAGTCACTCCAAGCTCCGTCACAATCGTATGAACTACGCCTGTGCCGGTGAGTGGTAGCGAGCAGCGTTTGAGGATTTTGGGTCGGCCGTCGCGCGTGGTGTGTTCCATCGCCACGATCACTCGCTTTGCGCCAGCCACCAAATCCATGCTGCCGCCCATGCCCTTCACCATTTTCCCCGGAATCATCCAGCTTGCCAGGCTTCCCGTTTCGTCCACTTCCATCGCACCCAGCACGGTCAGGTCAATGTGTCCGCCTCGAATCATGGCGAAGGAGTCGGCGCTGGAGAAATAGACCGTTCCCGGCAATCCGGTGACCGTTTCTTTGCCCGCATTAATCAAATCCGGGTCCTCTTCTCCTTCGAACGGATAGGGGCCAACGCCGAGCATCCCATTTTCGGATTGCAGAACCACCTCGATGCCCGCTGGAATGAAGTTTGCGACAAGCGTCGGAATGCCAATGCCGAGGTTGACGTAATAACCGTCCCTCAACTCGCACGCAGCTCGACGGGCGATGATTTCGCGCTTGTCCATGAACGGGCCTTCAGCTTCTTCTCAGCCCCTGCAGGGTTTCATCGATTGCGTTGTCTACATGCAGGGCATTGCGGCACGCCAGGTCGAACATGTGGGAAACCAGCCTCGTCTCTGCCACAAGCTGCCGGGCCAACTCAACCCTCTTGTCAACCTCGTTCATTCGGTAACCCTCTTTCTTCGGTCCGTCGTAATTTCCCGACGACAGAACTGAGCTGATTGGTGCCCGCCAACTGGGGGTCGATCGCTTCCCGGCGCTCGGCTTCGCTCAATCGTCTCATGTCTGCCTCGCCTTTCGGGCAATAATCAGCACCCAAATGCTGATCGCTAGGCCGGCCGTGCTCCGTCGCCCCAATGGTGTGATATAAAGCCGGTCATCGGGCGCGTATCGTTCTCCTCTCGATCTTTTTGGCGTAGCTGGCGCCTTGGACAATTCGCTTCACGTAGATTCCTGGTGTGACGATCGAATCCGGATCGAGCTGGCCCAACTCGACCAATTCTTCGACCTCCGCAACCGTGGTTTTGGCGGCTGTGGCCATCATCGGATTGAAATTCCGCGCGGTCTTCCGGTAGATCAAGTTTCCCCATCGATCCCCTTTCCACGCTTTGACCAGGGCAAAATCCGCGGTAATGGCGCGCTCCAGGAGATACAAACGCCCATCGAACTGCCGCGCTTCCTTCCCTTCGGCCACCACGGTTCCCGCGCCGGTTGCAGTGTAAAACGCGGGAATCCCAGCGCCCCCGGCGCGGATGCGCTCCGCGAACGTTCCCTGCGGAGTCAGCTCCATCTCGAGTTTGCCCTCTAGAACCAAGCGCTCGAGGTGCTTGTTCTCCCCCACGTAAGAGCCGATGAGCTTCCTAATCTGGCCTGCCTCGAGCAGCAATCCCAGGCCGAAGCCATCAACGCCGGCATTATTGCTGATGATTGTCAGATTCTTGACGCCCTTGCGGAGCAGCGCCGCAATAAGGTTCTCCGGGATGCCACATAATCCGAAACCGCCCACGAGGATGGATGAGCCGTCCGTCACGCCGGCGACCGCCCCGTCCGCCGTTTCATACAGCTTATTCATGCCACCTTCTCTCCATCGCCCGTTTACGGTTCGGTGCTTAGTATATCCCGACTGGATGGGAAGCCGCGTCGTAGCCCGCCATGTTGCTTACGGCATGCCCGGCAGGTGGGAACGCGCGTGGTAGAGTTCGGACGGTCAGAAGTGAAACCCGTGTGGGAAAATCGCGCTGAGGGCGCCAACAGCCGTCAACGCAATCATAGTGAAGGTGGTGGCCCAGGCCACCGCGTTGAATACACCGCCGTTGGTGTACTCACCCATCAAATCCTTGCGATTGATGAGGCGTAGCATGAAGATGAGTACAAACGGCAGGAGGATGCCGTTAATCACCTGAGAGATGATCATGATGGGAACCTGCGCCGAAGCTTGGAGCAGAATGACCGCCAGAGCGCCGACAACAATGAGGCCGGTATATAGGGAGTAAAACGCGGGCGCCTCGCGAACCCGCTTGTTGATGCCCGCCTCTAGTCCCAATCCCTCGCACACGTAATATGCGGTAGCCAGCGGCAGGATGGACGCGGAAAAAAGCGATGCATTGCAAAGGCCAAAGGCGAAAAGATAGCTTGCCGCACGGCCTGCCAGCGGCCTGAGCGCTACCGCAGCCTCCCCGGCATCGCTAATGTTGTGATGACCGCTCACGAAAATTGTGGCCGCGCACGCGACAATGATAAAGAACGCGACGACGTCCGTGCCAATGCAGCCCACGATCACGTCCCACTTGCAGTAAGCGTAGTCCCGGAGCTTCACTCCCTTTTCCACGACGGCCGATTGAAGATAAAACTGCATCCATGGGGCAATCGTCGTGCCGACGACCCCAATCATCATGAAAATGTATCCGGAATCGAGATGAAACGACGGCACGAACGTCTGCGCCAGTGCATGTCCCCAATGCGGATGCGCAAGGAAGCAGGACAACGGGTACGCGATGTAGAAGACGCAAGCCACCAGAAACACCCGCTCGACTGCGCGATAAGTTCCCTTCACGACCAACGCCCACACCAGGAACGCGCCTAAAGGCACAGCGATGTAACGCACGACGTGCAGGACGGACATGCCGGACGCCAAACCGGCGAATTCCGACATGGTGTTTCCCAGGTCGGCTGCGATGAGGCAGATCATCAAAAGAAACGTAGTACGAAATCCGTATTCTTCCCGGATCAGGTCCGCCAGGCCTTTACCCGTTACCACACCCATCCGCGCCACCATTTCCTGAACGACGATGAGGGCGACTGTGACCGGAATCAAAGTCCAGAGAAGCGTATAACCGTAGGCTGCGCCGGCCAGTGAATAAGTGAAGATGCCCCCGGCATCGTTATCCACATTGGCCGTAATGATGCCGGGGCCGACAACGGCGAGAAAAATAAGCAGATTCCTCCGCAGATGTCTCATCCGTTGACGATCCATGGTGACGGCTGGCATGGCAGGCGTGTAATAACCCGAGGCTCGCGGCCCGGAGCTCGACTTTCTGAGTTCCAGGTCTTAGGCGACAGGTTCCAAGTCTCAGGTTACAGGTATAAGACAGGCTTTTGCTTACCGGTGACTTACCACTAATTCCAGAACGTCATCCGCAGTGACTTCCCCCAGGAGCTTTCCGCTCTCGTTCACCACGGGCAGGGCGACCAGGTTGTACTTCTGGAACAGGTCCACCACTTCTCTCTCGCCAGAGTCTGCCAGGACCGAAATGGGCGGATCGCCGGAAAGATCCTTGACCGGAGTTTGCGCTTCCGCGAGCAGCAGCCGGGCGAGAGTTACCTCGCCTGTGAGAACCTGATCGCCTCCGACCAGGTAGATTTGATGCACCTGCTCCACATCTCCCTCGAAGCTCTTGAGCGCCTGAACCGCCGCCTCGGCCGTCACAGACTCGCTAACCACAATCAAATCGGTGGTCATCAGCGCGCCAGCGGTCTTTGCCCTGTATTCGAGCAGGTCCTGCACTTCTTCGGCCTCGTCCTTCTCCATGCCCGCCAACAACTCCGCCGAAGCGTCCGGCTGCATCTCCTGGAGCACATCCGCGGCTTCGTCAGGCGGCATTTCTTCCACAATGTCCGCAGCTTTATCCGGCGGTATGCTTTCGAGCAGCGCTGCCTGCATGCGCGTCGGGATCTCTGAAATCGCCTGCGCGGCCGTCTCGTCGTCGAGTGATTCGATCACCGCTTTTTGGTCGTCCCGGCTCAATTCTTCCAGAATATCGGCGATATCCGCCGGATGGAGGCCGGCGAGGCGCTCGTAGGAGATCCGTAGTTTCACACGACGTGCGGGATCGGGCTCGATCAAGTTGACGAATTGCCACGGAATCGCATGGGTGGGAAGGCGTCGAGTGAGTGACCGAATTCTGCGCTTTGCGATAATCCCCTGCAGAAGCCGCCGGACCCCTCCTGCCAGGCCGACGTTAACGGCGAGCACCCGAAGTTCGGTATGTCCGTTAACGGGCTCGATGTCAAAATCGACATCGTTCACGCGCTCTACCTTACGCTGATTCACGTCAATAATCTGCTGATCGAGGATGTCTTTTCTCACGGAAATAAGGCCTTCGTTGGGCGAATAGCAACGGATATACGGCTCAGAGACGCTGGTTTGCGCGGCGCTCATCGACACCGATTGCACCTGCTCGTGCGTGATGCACAACAGCGCCGCTTTCGGCGTCTTCACCCGAAAGGCTGCCACGCGGAATGCCGTCTGGCCGGGATCGACGTCCAGGTCTTCCAGTTTCCCCAGAAAACGTCCTTTGGCGTCAAAAACGGGCAGGCGATCGAGCTCGGTGAAGTAGATCATAAACAAAAAACCCCGTGCGAGCCGCAGCCCTCACGGGGTGGAATAAGTGAAATTGCGAGCGAACGCGACGCCACTGATCCTCCTGGTGTGAGCTTTGGCTCCGCGCAACGTATTCTTCCGTGTTGGAGAAAGCTGCCATAGGCCAAGCCTTAATCCGGCCAAGCCTGTTCGCCCGTTGGCCCGTCTCCGGGTTTCCGGGCAGGCGCTTTTGTTCGCGCGGTAACCTCGCCTAACGAGGTCTTAATCCCCGATGAATTGCCCTCCTGAGAGTGACTTGCTGACCAACCTCTAATCCTTTGTACGAGCCGGCTCAAATTTTGTCAAGAAAAAAGCGGCTGCAAACGCGGTTTTCAGCGCGCGACATAACCATCATGCTACGCTTGGTCCTCCAGGCTCCTCTTACCGCTCCGGATCATCCGATTGCACCGCACCATCGCGCCTTGGGGATCGAAACTGTTTCCACGCACTCCGCTCCCAGTTATCCAGCGACTGCTGGTCAAATGACCACGGGGGGAGCGGTGAAAGAAACTGATGAGATAATCCGTGCAGGTAAGGCTCGTAGGCATGCCTCAGCTTCCGGAGCGCTTCCGGCGCCACCTTCTGGTTGATGGGCATGCCGGCCGCTTCGAGCAAGTTCTTCAGGTGTTCCAGAGCAGGAGCCGGAAGACGGTCCACGACCGGGTCGCGCGGTGGAGTGTAGACCACCTGTGACAAATCCACCACGGCGTGCCGCGACATGGCAAAAGTAAGCTGCGCCTGCCACTGCAGGTTTCCTTCTCCATAGGTCATCAGAAAAGCGCAGGCGTCCAAAATGGCTGCGAGCGAGGCCAGCCAGGATTGGTTATGGTGCTGGGACCGGAACATCAGCAGTACCGGGTAGGAAAGATGGCTTTCCATGAGCTCCGAAGCCCAGCGTTCCCAGCCGCTCAGGTATTCTACCAGCGCCGCTGGTCCGGGAGCCCGGGCGTGCCTTCGCAATAGCTCGCCGGCTGTGGGCGGCGACCCGGCACGCGCGTCCATAAGTGTAATATTGACCTCACGCTGCGAAAACGCTCCGTAGAGTACGGGCAAGTAGGCAATGACGATGGCGAGCAAACCGAATCCTGTGCCGGACTCGGCCACAGTGATGAGCTTTGCCCATCCGGAGCGCGGTGTGACGTCGCCAAGACCCAATGTGAAGAAGGTGGTGCCGCTCAGGTAAAGGTCAGTCGCAAAAGAGGGAGATGCGCCCTGGGTTCTTATAGACGAGCCTGCCGCCCACTGCAATAGCGCGAAGGCGAGCATCAAGCCAACCGTCCAAAGAGAAAAGAGCTGCAGCAGGGAAAGGGGGCCGTAATAGCTCAGAAAGCTATCGCGCGCCTTGCCTGGCCGCATCCGGCGCGCCCAGGCCGCCCAGGGGGACCACGTCAGGCGATAAAAGAGACGCGTGAACCGAAACGGCCGGGTCACCCGTCTGGGAAGAATAATCGTTTCAAAGGCGTCGAACAGGATGACGGCGACAAGCGCCAATCCGGTCACAGCGGCCAAAGCTCGCATGTTTGCCTCACCTGCTGCGCTGTTTTATACACGAATGCCTAAGTGCCAGAGCGTAAGGTTCGCCATTTCCCGCAGAGTGTACATCGTGCGCAGATAGGGATCACTCTCAATCGAGCTGTGCGGCACGGGAGAGCCATAGGCGGCGATGCCGAACGCGGCAAACATGGTTTTGACGCGATAGAGGTGGAAGCCGTCGCTCACGGCAATGCAAGTGCCGACACCGAGCTTGTGCAGGATGCCTGACGCGGCTTGCACGCTCTGGTAGGTTGTCTCCCCATGGGTTTCCGAGAGAATCCTGCCCGGATCCATGCCTTCCTGAACCAGATAATCCCGCCCCACGCCAGCCTCGGTGAAGCGCCGCTCGCCGCCGCTGCCGCCCGTAGTGATGATCCAAGGGGCGAAGCCCTTCTGTTGAAGTTCGAACGCATGGTCCAAGCGTGCCTGGTAGACAGGCGAGGGGTGGCCGTCAAACTCCGCTGCGCCCAGGACAACAATGGCGCCCGCAGGCCGGGCTTCTTCGGTTGAGGCCTCCCGCCGGATCGACTGGTACAGGGAGCGCTCGGCAAGCGCCATCCACACACACGCCGCCAGCGCGGCCAGCAGAACCCAGCGTATGAAGTGCCGGCCTTTCAGCTCAGGAACTCCTTCAAATCGTCTTCAGTTATGGGACCGTGCCGCAAAATGCGCGGGCATGGGACGGAGAGATCGACGACGGTCGAGGAGACCTGATGCTCCGACGGACCTCCATCGAGAATCAGCGGGACTTTCGCGCCAATCTGAACGTTCACCTCTTCTGCGGTCCAGCATGCCGGGTAGTGTGAGCGGTTAGCGCTGGTTCCTGTCAGAGGGCGCGCAGCGGCGGTAATCAAGGACTCAGCAACGGGGGAGCGCGGCCATCGCACTCCCACATTCCGAGTGTTCCCTGTCACCTTCAAAGGGATGCGCTCCGCCGCGGGAACCACCAGCGTCAACGGCCCGGGCCAGTATTTTTCAGCCAATGCGAAAAACAGGCTGGGCGGTTGCTTGATCAAATCGATCGCCTGGTCCAGGCAGCCCACGAGTAGCGGGAGTGGGCGATTGAACGCTTTTCCCTTGATGCGATAAACCTCGGCTACCGCAGCCAGATTGAACGGATCGGCGCCCAGCCCGTAGACTGTATCAGTCGGAAATGCCAAAACCTTTCCGGCCTCGATCAGCCGAGCGGCGCGCTCCAGTACGTCCGGCCAGTCCGCGCTCTTGATCTTCACCAGCTCAGCCATGGGCCTCTCGCTCGTTGCAATTCTACGCGCGGCGCTCACCTTAGCACAACCGTACGGACGGAGAGAATGCCCGCGAGCCGTTTGTTTGTGCTTCTTAAAGGCCAGATTGAGCTGAGAACGCCAGCAAAGGGAGGACTCAGCTCCCGGGCGGATGACGTTTCGAAGGGACGCATTTTCGGAGTCTCCTCCATGACAGGAAGCGAACGATACCGCCAGCGCGTAAGCGGCCCGCGGGCCGGCTAAGGCTCTCTGTTTTTGGCAGAAGCTCGCTTTCCGGAGTAAACTAGGACGGGCGATCAGCACAGTGGCCCATCCGCTCTCCGCAAACAATGTCCGGAAGCCACGATCACGTTTCCGCCAAGCTTGCCTCCAGGCTTGAAGACGCGCAGCCTTTCCCTTTTGTTGACCTCAAGGCTCAGTACGCTTCTCTGCGCGATGACATCGTGCGCGCGGTAACTGGAGTTTTGGAGCGCCAGCAATTCATTCTGGGCGAGGAAGTGGAAGCGTTTGAGCGTGAAATCACGCCTTGGACGGGCGCGCGGGAAGCGGTCAGTTGCGCATCGGGAACTGCGGCTCTGGAGCTTTCGATCGAAGCGCTGGATATCGGGCACGGCGACGAAGTGATTACCACGCCGTTCACTTTCGTGGCCACCGCGGGCGCCGTCCTAAGAGCCGGGGCGCAGCCCGTTTTTATCGATATCGAGCCAGACACGTTCAACTTGAATCCGGCGCTGCTCGATGAGGCAGTATCATCGAAAACACGCGCCGTCATTCCCGTCCACCTTTTCGGCCTGCCCGCCCGCATGGATCCGATTCTGCACTTCGCCGGAAAACGCGGTGTTGCCATTGTTGAGGATGCCTCCCAGGCGCTCGGCGCCGTGTATTACGGCAAGTTCGTGGGTAGCCTGGGCGACCTGGGCTGCTTCAGCTTCTTCCCTTCGAAGAATTTGGGTGGGGCGGGCGACGGAGGGTTGATCGCAACTTCCCGGACTGAGCTGGCGGAGCGGCTCCGGCTGATGCGCGTGCACGGCAGCCGCGATCGATATCGCTACGAGATACGCGGAACCAACAGCCGCCTGGACGCTGTCCAGGCCGCCATCCTGCGAGTGAAATTAGGCTATCTCGCCCAATGGACTACCGAGCGGCAGGCGCGGGCTGCCGTTTATCGCCAGCTCTTTGCGGACTTTCAGTTGGAGCAACAACTCCGGCTTCCTTCCGTGCCGGAGGGTTGCACGCACGTGTATCATCAGTTCGTCATCCGCTGCCCCGAACGCGACCGGCTGCAAGAGTTCCTCTCCCGACGGGGCATCCCCACGCAGGTTTATTATCCTTCTCCTCTTCATCTGCAGCCCGCTTTTTCCGATATGAAATACAGGCGCGGCCAGTTTCCCGAGGCTGAAGCTGCAAGCCGGGAGGCGCTGGCTCTGCCCATTTATCCGGAGCTTCCCGCTCATCGGCAGGCCAGGGTCGTTGAGGCGATTGCCCGGTTTTATGGCCAGGACAGCGGAGCGGCCGCGCGTTGAGCCCATCCGCCATGAGAGCACGGGTCCGTCTGCTTCGAGGAGTGAGCACACGCTGGCTTCGCCTGGGTACCGGCGTTCTGGTCGGTATCTTTCTCACGCCGTTTGTTCTGCATCGTTTGGGTGATGAGGGATGGGGACTGTACGTCCTCGTTTTCTCGCTGACGGGCTATTTCGGCCTTTTCGATCTGGGCATCACCGCATCCGTGCAACGTTACGTTGCCTGGTTCGTAGCGCGGAACGAAGACGAGAATGTCAACCGCTACGTCAACACCGCGTTTTTCATATATTGCCTAGTGGGAATCGTCACGTTGGTCATCACGATGATCGGAACAGTTTACGTCGATCACATCTTCCGCGTCGCGCCAGCGTACCACCAATCTGCGCAATGGCTCTTCCTCATCGTAGGAACAGGGGTTGCCCTCGGCTTTCCTCTTGGAATTTTCGGGGGAATCCTGGAAGGACTGCAGAGGTTTCCGACAGTCGATCTGACTGGGACGGCAGGCACGTTGGTGCGGGCAGCGCTGGTGGTGGTTGTTCTCACTCACGGGCTTGGCCTGCTGGCTGTTTCCCTGGTGACCGTGGGCGTGCGTACGCTCGTGCCGTGCGTTTACGTGGTGTTGGTTCTCCGCGCTCTTCCGTTGCGTTTCCACTGGAAGTTTGTGGACCGCAAAAGCTTCCGGCTTATGGTCAACTACAGCCTGCCGGTTTTCGTGTTCAGCTTGGGGAGCCAGCTTTTCTTTGCTTCGGATGAAGCTATCACGGGAATGTTCATCTCAGCCGCGTCGGTGGCGTATTTTGCCGTCGGGGCAAGGATCGTCCGATACTCCACAAGCTTTACCGATGCCGTGGGCAGTATGTTCGGTCCGCTGTCGAGCCATTACGACGCGACCGAGGATATGGAAGGGCAGCGGAAGATTTTGATCGATGGGAGCCGGGCCTGCGCGTTCACTTCTTTCCCCCTGATCGTTTTGTTTCTCATCCTGGGCAAGCCCATCATCCAAGTATGGGTGGGTGCGCGATATCTTTCGAGCTACTCCATTCTGGCCGTCTTGATCGTCGCCGTCGGCCTGACACGCTCGGAGGAGACTCTCCGGTATATTCTCCAGGGCATGGCCCGCCATCGCCCACTCGCCTATCTCCGAATCGCCGAAGGAAGCGCCAACGTCGTGCTGAGCGTTTTGATGCTCCATTGGTTCGGGATTCTTGGCGTCGCGCTTGGAACCGCGATCCCAATGACATTGAGCGCGCTGTTTTATTACCCGCCCCATCTCTGTCGCATTCTGAAAACTCCTCTAGCCACGTTCCTCACCCGCGCCTTTCTTCCGCCGCTGGCGTTTTGCGTTCCGTTCGGCGCTGCACTCCTTGCACTCAAAGAGCTATTTCCGAAGCCTGGCGTCTTGACGCTGGCCGTTCAGGCCGGTGCCGGCGGCTTGGTTTACGGCGCCCTCGTTCTGTGGTTCGTCCTGACGCGAGATCCACTCGGGTTGAAGGCGAAGGCTCGGTTGGTCGAAGCCATTCGCGGCACGCTCAGCCGGTAAGCCGGCGTCGAAACGCGTGGTAAAATCGCGGTGTAGGCGCCCTTCGATCATGGCCGAAGACGCGGAGCGCGGTAAAATTCTTACGATTGAAAATGCGATCGAAGTGGCAGCCACGCTCAAGCGGGAGGGACTGCGGCTCGTCTTCACTAACGGATGCTTTGATCTTCTTCACCCCGGCCACACGCGATATTTGTGCGAAGCAAGAAAACTGGGCGACCGGCTGCTGGTAGCCATCAACAGCGATCGCACCGTGAGGGAGTTGAAGGGTCCGAAGCGGCCGATCTTTCCTGAAAAAGAACGAGCGGAATTACTCGAAGCGCTGGCGGCTGTGGATTACGTCACCATTTTCGACGACCTCACGCCGCGCAACCTGATCTCCGCCGTTCTGCCGGCTGTACTGGTTAAAGGCGCCGATTGGACCCTGGAGGGGATCGTGGGTAGGGAAGAAGTTCAAGCGGCCGGAGGACAGGTTGTCTCAATCCCCGTCGTAAAGGGATATTCCACATCTGCGGTCCTCCGCCGCATCGTCGGGAGCGCGGAATAGTTTGGCTTCCTCTGACCCGCCCTGAATACTGCAGGTTTGATGCATTCCTTGTTGAAACAAATCCTCGACCATCCTTCAATACGGGCCGTCGCCGATGTCCTGGGCACCACAGAGGGAGAAGGCCCCCGATCGGCCGGGATTTACGGGCTGACGAGCACCGGGAAGGCCGCGCTCTTCGCTGCCCTGTCGCAAAAGCTGGCGCGGCCTCTTCTGGTTCTCACGACCGACAACGAGCGCGCCGATACGTTGAGGCGCTCCACCGCAACATTCAAGCGGTGGCTCGGTGGAGCGGAGGATTCCGTTGACGCGCTTCCCTTCTTCGATGTGACTCCTTATGAAGGCCGGTCGCCGCATCCGGAAATTGCCGAGCGGCGTGCGATCACTCTCTCGAAAATCGCCGAGCGAACGACTCAGATCTTGTTTACGCCATCCATCGCAGTTCTCGGGCGCTTTCGCAGCGCCGATTATTACCGTTCGCTCGTCCTTTCCCTTGCCGTGGGTGATGAGCTGGCGATGGAGGACCTGAGCGAGCACTTGGCTGGTGTCGGTTACGAAATTCACGAGCCTGTGGAAAGCGTGGGCGGGTATTCCGCCCGGGGCGGTATTATCGATCTATTCTCGCCGCGGGCAGAGTGGCCTGTACGGATCGAGTTCTCGGCAGACCAGATTGACTCAATAAGGGAATATGATCCGGAGACACAACGCTCCCGCAAACCCATCAAATCGATTCGCATCTTTCCGCTTGTCGAGCATCGGGTTTCGCCCCGCATGTTTCACTCGCTCGTTCGGGCTCTCGAAGCACGGACGCGCGAGACCGGCAAGCCCGATGAGGAGCCTGCGTGGGCGCCGGAATACTCCGCCATGTTTCCCGGTTGGGAGTTTTTCGCATGGTTGGCGGAGCCACATCCCTACACGCTGTTTTCTCTTTTCGACCGCCCTGTCGTGGTTTGGGATGAACCGGCTGAAGCCCGGAACCAGATACAAACTTTGAGGGAGGCTTGGGCTGCCGCTTACGACGAAGTTCGCGACGTGGTCCCACCTCGCGTGCGTCCGGAGGATCTCCTCTATCAAAGCGAGGAATTCCAACGTGCCCTGGCGCCGCTAGCCCAACTTACAGTTCAAGAATTGGAAATCCAAGAGGCGGAGATTTCCCCTACCGCTGACGCAGACTCGAGTCGCAGGCACTCACGCTTCACCCTGCGCACGCAGCCAGCACCCCAGTTTCGGGGGAATCTGAAAGCGTGGGTGGAAGATCTCCAGAAGCGGCGCCAGGCGGGAGAGAACGTGGCAGTAGCCGCGTCGACTGCTGGCGAAATCGACCGGCTCTGTGAAACGCTGCAAGAGTATTCTCTGCCTTACGAAACTGTCCTGCCCGGCGAACTCGCGAAAGGTTCTGGCTCGCCCCATCCTCAGACCGGTCTCACGGCAGCGCCCTTCGCGCCCGGAGTGAACCCGCCAGACGCCCGCCCGCTGCGAATTGTTCGCGGCAGCCTGGATGAGGGGGTCATGTTCCCGGACGTGCGGCTATCGCTGTTTTGCGAAAACGACCTCTTCGGCCGCGCAGAATGGACTGCGGCTCGCATCCGCGGAAAATCCGCCATTTCCCGCTTTATCTCAGACCTGAGCGATCTCAGGGTTGGAGATTATGTCGTCCACGTCGATCACGGAGTCGGGCTCTACCAGGGTTTGAGGCAGATCGCCGTCGATGGTAGCGATCGCGACTTCATGTTGCTCACGTACCAGGATGACGCCAAGCTCTATGTTCCGCTCGAGAGGCTGGATCTGGTGGATAAATACCGGTCGGGCTCCGGGCAAGACGGCGCCAAGCCTTCACTCGACCGGTTGGGGGGAACCGCTTGGGTACGAACGAAGATCAGGGTGAAGCGCGCTCTGCGTGATATGACCGAGGAACTCCTGCGTCTTTACGCGGAACGCAAGATGAGCGGCGGTGCGGGCGCTCCGCCTGACACTCCGTGGCAAAAAGAGTTTGAAGAAGCTTTCGAGTTCGAGGAGACGCCGGACCAGCTCAAGGCGCTGGAAGAAATCAAGTCCGATCTCGAAAGCCCTCAGCCCATGGACCGGCTGCTCTGCGGCGACGTGGGATATGGCAAGACCGAATTAGCCATGCGCGCCGCGTTCAAGGTCGTGCAAGGCAGCAAGCAGGTGGCTGTGCTTGCTCCCACCACGGTCCTGGCTTTCCAGCACTACAATACGTTCCGGCGGCGGATGGCAGCCTTTCCTCTCTCCATCGAAATGCTCAGCCGGTTTCGGTCTGCCGCACAGCAGAATCAAATTCTTGCTGATGTTGCCGATGGCAAGGTGGACGTTCTGATCGGAACTCACCGCATGCTGTCGAAAGATGTCCAATTTCGGGACTTGGGATTGCTCGTTGTCGACGAAGAGCAGCGTTTTGGCGTGGCGGCCAAGGAAAAGTTGAAACGCCTGAAAGCTAACGTGGACGTGTTAACCATGTCCGCCACGCCCATTCCGCGCACTCTTCATATGTCCCTTGGAGGCCTAAGAGACCTTTCCGTGATCGAATCCCCCCCCCGCGGCCGTCTGGCCATTCAGACGACTGTGGCGGCTTTCACGCCGCGGCTCATCCAGTCCGCTATTCTTCAGGAGATCGAGCGGCAGGGTCAGGTCTATTTCGTTCACAACCGGGTCGAATCCATCTTCAACATTGCTGCGATGATTCAACGCCTTGTTCCCAACGCTCGCCTGGGAGTGGCCCATGGGCAGATGGGCGAGGGGGAGCTTGAGAGAGTGATGCTCAAATTCGTCGAAAACCAATACGACGTCCTGGTTTCAACCTCGATCATCGAGAACGGATTGGATATTGCCCGCGCCAACACGCTCATCGTCAATCGCGCGGATCGTTTTGGACTGGCGGAGCTGTATCAGCTTCGTGGGCGCGTCGGACGCTCGGACCGCCGGGCTTACGCCTACTTCTTGATTTCGGACGAGGATTCTCTCACGCCGATCGCCCGGCGACGGCTCGCCGCGCTCAAAGAGTTCTCTGATTTAGGCGCCGGATTTCGGCTGGCAGGGCTCGACCTGGAACTGCGCGGCGCCGGAAATATTCTGGGAGCGGAACAATCCGGCCACCTGGCTTCGATCGGGCTCGATTTGTATCTCAAGATGCTCGATCAGACCGTGGAAGAGTTGAAGGGAGAACCGCCGCGCCCGGAGACACATACCACGCTGAATCTGGGCGCCGATATTCGCATCCCCGGCGACTACATCTCAGATGAAAGCCAGCGGCTCCGCATGTATAAGCGGATTTCCGGGTTGCGCCACGAGCAGGACGTAGCGGAAGTGGAGGCCGAAATGACGGATCGCTATGGCCCGCTGCCGGAGTCGGTTCACACGCTGCTGAAATACGCGATCCTAAAATCGCTGGCCGAGTCGATGATGATCGTCTCGATTGATCGCAAAGCCAGCGAGGTGTGGGTCCGGTTCGACTCGCAAACCCCTCTCTCACCCGAGAGTCTGATGCGGTTCGTTCACAAACGCCGCGGCTCCCGCCTTCGTCCAGGCGGGATTTTGGTCTTTCCCTCCACTTTGCCCGACCCAACTTCGGAAATCGCGAGCGTATTGCGCGAATTGAGCGGACGGAACTAAGATAAGTCTCAGGTACAAGGCCGCCGGTAGCAGACGAAAGCGAATGGGTGTCACGGGGCTGCCTGGGGAAGCGAGATTGCAGGCGCGGGGTTGCCTGGAGTAGTTTTCGGTTTTGCGTGGCAGTCTCATGGTGCTGGGCGGCTTTGAGATGCCTTGAAATCCGAGGCGAGGAAAAATTATGAGAAGCCATACCGCACAGTCGAATCTTCATCGCAACGCTCGTAACAGGCGCTTGCTGTTGCCTCTTCTCGCCGCCGCAATCGTTGCCGTGGCGGCGCCGGCGTTTGCGCGCGAAGTCCTGATCGACCGCATCATCGCTCGTGTCAACGAAAAGATCATTACGGAGCGGCAGTATGACCTGGCCAAAGAACAACTCCACGACACCCTGGCCCAAAAATACTCGGGGGCTGAGCTCGAAGATCGATACAACACTGAACAGCGTGACTTGCTGGAACAGATGATCGACCAGGATTTGCTCGTCCAGAAGGCGAAGGATTTGAACATCAACGTCGATGCCAACGTCGTGGAATATCTCGACCAGATTCGGAAGCAAATGGGCCTTGCATCCATCTACGATCTTCAGATGCTGGTTGAGAAAAACGGCTTGATTTGGGAAGACTATGAAAGCAATATCCGGAAAAGGTTTCTAACCCAGCAGGTCGTCGAGCAGCGGGTGGGCTCCTTGATCACGGTGACGCAGTCTGAAGCGAAGAAATACTTCGAAGCGCACAAAAATGAGTTCCAAAGCCCGGCGGGCGTAGAATTGGCGGAGATTCAAGTTTCGAAAGACAAATGGGGAACGGGAGCAGAGAAGCGCGCCCAAGCGGCATACGAGATGGCGCTGGGAGGAGCGAACTGGAGCGATGTGCTCAAGAAATACTCGGATGGGCCCCAGAAGAATGACGGCGACGTGGGCTTCTTCCCGGCCGGATCGCTGCTGCCGGTCATCTCCGACGCCATCAAGAGTCTTGACCCCGGGGACATTTCCAAAGTTATCTCCCTTTCCGCTGGCTACGTTATTGTGAAAGTCCTGGATGAGCGGAGCCCCGGCCCGCCCAAGTTTCAAGAAGTTGAAGAGCAAGTGGACAATCTTCTATACAACCAAAAGATGCAACCCGCCCTTCACGACTATCTGACGAAGCTTCGAACGGAAAGCTACATCTGGATTGCCCCAGGGTTTGTCGACGCCGGAGCGGCTCCCCAGAACGGCACTACTACCGCCGAAGGGGGTGAATGAAAAAAGCCTTTATCGCGGACCTTGAGGCCGGCCGTCGCGTGAGTTCTGAGTTCCTGTTGCAGGGAAAGGAGCGGAAGAATGCGCGCACGGGCAGCGCCTACCTCGACCTCGAGTTGCGCGACTCAAGCGGCACGATCAAAGGCAAATTGTGGGACTGCGACCGGATTACAGCAGACTTCGATGTGGATGACGTGGTGCACATTGAAGGGGCCGTCGAGCGCTATCAAAACGTGCTCCAAATCGCCGTCCGCGATATTCGCGCCTGCCGCGACGAGCCAATCGATTTGCGTGATTTTCTTCCGAAATGCACCCAGGACCCGGAAGAGATGTACGAGGCCCTCCTCGAGCGCGTGCGGAGGGAGCCCGAAGGACCGCTCAAGCAGTTGCTGCTGGCCGTTCTGGAGGACCCGGCTCTCGCTGCCAAATACAAGCTGGCGCCCGCGGCCATGGTTCTGCACCATGCTTATCTCGGAGGATTGCTCGAACATGTAAGCTCGCTTTGGCAGCTCGGGGACATGTTGGCGGATCATTATCCTTGGCTCAATCGTTCCTTGATTCTTGCAGGAATTGTGCTCCACGACTTGGGCAAGATCGAAGAGCTCAGTTTTCAGCGGGCTTTCCGTTATTCGACACGTGGACAACTGCTGGGTCATATTTCCATGGCAGTCGAGATGGTGCAGGAAAAGATCAGGGCCATTCCTGGATTTCCGGCAATGCTAAAAGCCCAGGTAGAGCACATGATCCTGTCCCATCATGGGAAACTCGAATTTGGCTCTCCCAAAGAGCCCATGTTCGCCGAAGCATTGGCGCTCCATTATCTTGACGAGCTGGATTCCAAGTTAGAAAGCGTGCGGGCGCAATACGAGGCGGAACGGGACCGGCCGGGCGATTGGACCAGCCGCAACCGCGCGCTGGGGCGCGAACTGTTGAAGGCAGAGTCCAAAGACGAGCGACGAGACGCCGGAGACAAAGCGCCCCGCCCGAGCGGGGTTTCTAAGGCTCAGGCTGCGACAGGAGCTGCCGCCCAACAAAGGGCACTGGCGCTCGAGAAGTCATGATGGAACAGCCCGATATCCGGCGCGTTCTTCCGCACCGCTACCCGTTCCTGCTCATCGACCGGATTACCGAATTTGTTCCAGAGAGGCGAATCTCAGGGCTCAAGACCTTCACCGCCGATGAATGCTACGCCTCCGGTCATTTTCCCGGCGCACCGCTTGTTCCCTGCGGGATCCTGCTGGAAATGACCACGCAACTGGGCGCGGTGCTGGTGATGGAGCGTGCCGGAATGGAAGGAAGAATCCCACTCATCCTTCATATTCCGCTCGCCGAAATGCGTGTGCCCGCCTACGCTGGCGACGTGCTCCGCGCAGAGGCTGAGGTGCTGAAGCTAAGGGGAAATCTTGGGGAACTGCAAGGGACGGTTTTTCGCGGACGGGAAATCATCGCCAACGGGCACATGCGATTCGCCATCGCGCCAGCGGGCGACGTGTGGGCGCGGCCAGCATCTTAAGATTTCTCTCGTCTCCTGCTTCTTAGTTCTGATCCCATGGTCTTCGACGAACTGAGAATTCGGAACGCCAGCATTCGGCCGGCTCACATCCTCGCGCCGATGGCCGGAATCACCGACACAGTCTTCCGCCGCTTCATCAAGCAGCTCAGAGGGTGCGGCCTGATCATGACGGAGTTCGTATCGAGCGAAGGCATGATCCGGCAGAACCTGAAGTCGCAGCGCTTTCTTTATTACAAGGATGAGGAGCGGCCGATCTCCGCGCAAATCTTCGGCGCCGATCCCGACCATTTGTCTGAAGCAGCTCGAATGATCGAAGACCTCGGCTTTGACCTCATCGACCTCAACCTGGGTTGTCCTGCGAAAAAAGTTGTGAAGTGCGGAGGATCGGGGCTCCTGCGCGACTTACCGCTGCTCGGCCGGATTTTCAGCCGGATCCGTTCGTCCGTCCGCATTCCGTTCACGGCCAAGATCCGCTCAGGATGGAGCGATGACGAAATCGTTGCGGTCCCCGTGGCCCGCATGGCAGAAGAATGCGGCGTGGAGGCCGTTGCCGTTCATCCCCGTACCCGCATGCAGGGTTATAGCGGGGCCGCAAACTGGGAAATCATCCAGCAAGTGAAAGAGAGCGTTCGCATTCCCGTCATCGGCAACGGCGATGTCACCACGCCCCAAGCCGCATCCGCCCTTTGGGAGCGTACTCACTGCGACGCGGTGATGATCGGCCGCGCTGCACCGGCAAACCCCTGGATCTTCAGACAAATGATGGACTACTTTGCGACGGGAACCTTTACCGAACCGTCAGACGCTGACCGTTATCAGCTTATACGCTCCTATTACGCCATGCTGGTTGAGGAAAGCCAGCCCGGCGCCATCGGCAAGATGAAACAATTCGCAAGTTGGTTCACCCACGGTGTCCGGAATGGGACGGACCTGCGCCGGCGCGTTCAGAGCGCTCAGACCACCGGCGAGGTTCTCGACCGCGTGGATCAATTCTTCGCTGCACTCTTCAATACGGATGAGCAATTCCACATTGCCGATCCGCCCTCCAGCCATAACGAATCCTTCCACAATCGCGGCTGCCTGGTGCACTGACAAGCGCTTCCCAAGATGATCCCTGGGGCATTGAAGGTGACGGCCGTCACAGCCCGTCAGGCAAGGTGACGCCTACCCTGAAGCTTCAGGTATGGCGGATCAATACGGCGACGAAACGGAGGCTCATGCCGGGAGGCAGCTCGATCGGCCGCCCGCGGTGGCTACGCAGAATCTTACCCGTCGGTTTGGCTCGTTGACTGCCGTTAAATCATTGTCGTTGCGCGTGCCCCGTGGCTGCATCTTCGGCTTGCTAGGACCGAACGGCGCCGGCAAGACAACAACCGTCAAAATGTTGACCACAGTTTTGGCCCCAAGCGCCGGCACGGCCCAGGTGGCAGGCTTCGACATCGTGCGAGACGCCGTGCGTGTCCGGCGCAGCATTGGATATGTCTCTCAGATGATTTCCGCCGATGGCGCGTTGACAGGGTTCGAGAACCTGCAACTTTTCGCCCGGTTATACGGCATCGAGCGCCGGTTCAGACGAGCACGTATCGACGAAGCGTTGCATCACATGGCTCTCAGCGATGCTGCAAACACTCTGGTCCGGAACTATTCAGGAGGAATGATTCGGAAGCTCGAGATCGCGCAATCTATGATGCACCATCCTATCGTGCTTTTTCTCGACGAGCCAACCGTGGGATTAGATCCCATGGCGCGCCATGCCGTGTGGGAGCACTTGCGCGGGCTTCGAGACGAATTCAGGACGACCGTGCTGATGACCACCCACGATATGGAGGAGGCAGACGAGCTCTGCGATACCATCGCCATCATGCATTTGGGCGAGGCTGTAGCCATCGGGGCGCCTGCAACCCTGAAGGCTCAGGTATCGCCTGCAGCAGATCTCAACGAGGTCTTCGTTCATTTTGCAGGAGGTTCCATCGAGAATGGCGGAAGATTTACTGACATCGCCCGCACCCGCCGGACCGCACAGCGCCTTAATTGACGAGCCGGCGATCGGGGCTTTTTTTCGGGATGTTTCAGCGCTTGCGGAAGTGGAGCTGCGCAAGCTCAGACGCGATCCCATCGAGCTGCTGACGCGAGCCATTCAGCCGACACTCTGGCTGCTCGTCTTCGGGCAGGTTTTTGGCCGCTCGCGGGCGTTCCCCACGGGGGGGTTGAGCTACCTGACGTTTATGGTTCCGGGAATCCTTGCGCAGAGCGTCCTCTTCATCGCCATCTTTTATGGCATCAGCATCATCTGGGAGCGCGACCTCGGCATCCTTCAAAAGCTCATGGTCACTCCGGCCGCGCGGAGCGCCTTGGTCCTGGGCAAGGCTGTTTCAGCAGGAGTGCGCGGCATTTCCCAGGGTGTGATTGTTTATGTCCTCGCCGTTCTCTTACGCGTTCCCATCCGATTCAGCGTTGGCGCCATCGCCGGAGTGATGGGGTTCGTCATTCTCAGCTCGGCGCTGTTTTCTACTTTTTCCCTCGCCGTCGCGTGCCTCGTCAAGACGCGCGAGCGCTTCATGGGCATCGGACAAGTGCTCACCATGCCGCTCTTCTTTGCGAGCAACGCCATCTACCCGCTGAGCGTCATGCCTGCGTGGCTTCGGGTCTTGGCGCGTGTCAATCCACTCAGCTACCAGGTCGATGCGCTTCGGGCTTTGATGGTGGTCGGAGGACAATCGGTGTTCGGCCTCACCGCCGACCTCTACGTTCAATTGGGTATTTTTGCCGCGCTTGTGTTAGTGACCGCCCGGCTTTACCCGAACGTCGTACGATAGCGAAAACCTTGCAGCGCTTGCGTCTCGCCGGCCACGGCGGTTGGGACGGTGGTCCCTATGATTTCGTTCTCTGCCACCTTGTCCCGGCATAACGATCCCTGTTAATCCCAAGGCCGTAAAAACGGTGTACGCCCTCTTTTTACGGACATTTAACCCTCTCGCCGCGCAGTTCGCGCGCACAATAGCGATAAGGCTTTTGCAGCCCCAGTTCGTCCGTGTTTAAGGGATGCGTTATTCCCGCCACGAGAGATCATGAGAAGGTGTCCGCCAATGAACCGATCTCACTCGCATAACGGCGTGAGCCGCGTCACAGCTTCCAGAAAATTCCGCATGCCAAAATGTACCGTTGATGGGTCCTCGCCCGCCGTCTGATAGACGGGCGCTGGCCGCATCTCTCAGCGCAGCATGACGGCCTTCCGGAAAGCCTTTCGGCAACCTGTTAGGAGAAGACCATGAACGTAAATCCTGGCAAACGAAACCAGCTTGAAGTGATCTTACACGAGACGCTGCTGGCCGTTTCGCTGATCTTCGCTCTCGCGATCTCGGCCAAGGGACAAGCTGGCGGGTCCATCAACGGAACCGTAACAGATCCTTCGGGCGCCGTCGTTCCCAATGCGACTGTCGTCATAACGAACGTGGCCAAGCGCATCAGCCGCTCGGTTACGACCGATAGCTCCGGCGTGTACTACGCTCCTTCGCTCGAATTGGGCCAATATACCGTGACCGCGCACAAGCACGGATTTGATACGGAAACGGTGACGGGAGTGACGTTGATCGTGGGCCAGCGGGAAGTCGTCAACGTCAGGCTGCGACCGAGCGCCGTAAAGCAGGTGGTGACGGTCAAGGAGGAATTGCCGGTGGTGAACACCACGTCGCAGGCTACGGCCGGCCTTGTGGGCGAGCGCCAACTTCAGGAGTTGCCTCTCAATGGGCGAAGCTACGATGAACTCTTGACGTTGAATCCCGGCATCGTCAACTACAGCGCCCAACGAAGTGGCGGCCTCGGCGCAAGCCCTTCCGCGGTAGCCAATATGTTCGCGGTCTCAGGCCGGCGGCCACAGGAAAATCTTTTTCTTCTCAACGGCGTTGAATATACGAGCGTGAGCGAAATGAATGTAACGCCTGGCGGCAGCAGCGGTGAGCTGCTGGGGGTGGATGCTGTCCGCGAATTCAACGTCCTATCGGATACTTACGGCGCACAATATGGCAAACGCTCCGGAGCGCAGGTGAACATCGTCACCAAGTCCGGCAGCGACGACGTCCACGGCACGGCCTATGATTTTCTCCGCAATAGCGCGCTGGATGCGCGCAACTTTTTCGATGAGGGAGCAATTCCCGGGTTCGAGCGCAACGAGTTTGGTGGTGCGCTGGGCGGCCCCATCCAGAAAAACAAAACCTTCATTTTTGGCAATTACGAAGGCTTTCGGCAGAGTCTGGGGCTGAGTGACGTCACGCTCGTGCCAGACAATAATGCCCGGCTTGGTCTCCTGCCTGGTCCAAATGGGACGCTGGTGAACGTTGGCCTCGCGCCGGGCGTTGCGCCGCTACTTGCTCTCTGGCCCGCGCAGAACGGACCGGACCTCGGCGGCGGCGTGGGCGAAGCTTTCAGCCATCCCCGCCAAACCATTCGCGAGGATTTCGGAACCGTGCGTCTGGACCGTACGTTCGACGAAAAAGACATGCTCGTGGGTGCCTATACGGTGGACGATAGCGCCGACTGGACGCCCCTCGCGGACCCCTTCAGCATCGTTCAAGAAGCGCTTCGCGAGCAGGTGGTAAGCCTCCAGGAAACTCATGTTCTTACGCCGCATGCCGTGAATGTGGCGGAGGTTGGTTTTTCGCGCGGGAGCCTTTATTTTGCGGGCCTCTCCACGGTCACTGCGCCCGGCTTCGTCGAGGGAAAGCCGGTTGGTTCACTCGTTGTTGGCGGTGGAGCGACGACGAGGGGATCGTCGCAGCTTTCTACCGCAGGCGCGACTTCCGGCCCGATGATTGCTGCCCGCAATCTGTTCACTTACCAGGATCACGTCGATTGGACCCAAGGCGTTCATCTGCTCAGCGCCGGCGGATGGTTGCAGCGGATTCAAGCAAACGATACGATGGTGACCAATCAATACGGCATCGCGTCCTTCAACAGCGTCACCGGCTTGTTGCAAGGCGCGGTATCAAGTTTCACGGCCACACCCGCTCCCACGCCCATGAGCTGGCGTTCCCTCGACGGCGCTCTTTACTTAAAAGACGCCATGAAGCTGAGGCCAAATCTGGAGCTGACCGTGGGATTGCGCGACGAGTTCACAAATGGCTGGAATGAAGCCTTCGGGAGGGCCTCCAATTATCTCTTCGGACCGGGCGGCGTCATTGACACTCAGCCGCGCATTGGCAGTTCGGTTTTCACGGTGAATAACGCCCGCTTTCTCCCGGAGCCTCGTATCGGCCTGGCTTGGGATCCATTCGGCAAAGGGAAAACGGTGATTCACGCCGGCGCCGGCGTGTATTACACCCTGCTCGATAATCTCAGCGTTCGCTTCGATCAGAATGCTCCGTTCAATACGACCCTGGTCCTGGAAAACCAGGCTGTCTCATCGCTGCATATCACGCCGGGCGCCACTCTTTCTTCGGGCGAACTCGTGAGTCCGGGAGGCATCCAACCCAACGCGCAAACGCCCGGCGTGGTGGAGTATTCATTTAAAATCGAGCAGGAGATCGCTCCGAAGACACTCCTGAGCCTGGGCTACGTCGGTTCGCGGGGCTATCATGAGATGCTGCTTCTGGACGCCAATGAGCCATTCCCGACTGTTTGCCCGAACGCGCCCTGCCCGGCCACGCTGCCCGCTGGAACCATTTACTACCGGAAAGGTGCGCCGCTTGCCAACCCGGCCGTCGCCAACTCGACCACCTGGTTCTCGGAAGGCCTCAGCGCTTACAATGCGCTCCAGGTGGATGTCAACCACCACTTCGAGCGCGGATTGCAAGTGCGCGGTGTCTACACCTATTCGAAGAGCCTGGATGACGGCGCGTCCTGGCTTCCCAGCGTTTCCGCCAATACGGCCGCCTACGTGATGTATCCCGGCAATCCGATGCTCGATTGGGGACCCTCCCCATTCGATGTGAGGCAGCAGGCGGCCATCAACAGCACCTACGATCTGCCCGCGGGGCGCGGGCATACCTTATTCAGCCAGGCGCAAGGATGGCAGGGAAAGCTGGTGAGTGGATGGGCGTTGACCGGCATTGCCAGCATGCAATCCGGCATTCCGTTCTCAACACTTCTCGGCTTCAACCCGACCAACAATGGCGACACGAAGAATCCGATCAGGCCGTCTTACAATCCCGCGTTTACTGGAAACATCATTTTGGGAGGTCCCACCGAATACTTCAACCCTCTGGCCTTCGTCATTCCTCCCAATGGAACTTATGAAAATGTCGCCCGAGACGCGCTGATCGGTCCAGGGCTTGCGACACTCGACGCCGGGCTTCTGAAGACGACCTCGCTTTCCGAGCGAGTTCAGCTCCAGTTTCGCGCGGAATTCTTCAACGTGCTCAACCGCGCCAATTTCAACGTGCCAAATCCGATCGTGTTTACCTCGAGCTCGGGGACGCCATCGCCGACCGCCGGCGTTATCAGCAGCACGACCACCCCGTCAAGGCAGATCCAATTTGGGTTGAAGTTTATTTGGTAGCGAGGCTAAAGTGCGGCGTTCGCATCGAAACCTGCCAGCCGTCTGCCTGCGGGCAGGGCGGATACCGCAGCTTTTCAGTACGTGGCTGAAGAAATCTCTCGAAGCCCGCCATTCCAAGCATAGAGAAGAATCCCAGCATTTCCATACAAGCAAATAATGAGATGCTTCGCTTGGCTCAGCAGGACAGATTGGCGCCTCTCCGCAACTTGCTAAACCCGAGGAAGTCTGAGGCGCGACCTTGAGCTGCAAAAGCGCGCTGGCTCGATTTCGGCCGCAAATCAATCCCCGCGGCGGCCAACGATAAGGCTCGAAGGAGCCGACGGCGCTGAAAATATCCAATTCAAGCGCCGTGAGCGCTGCGCGGCTTTCCATAAACGCGCGCAAGGTCTCATTGAGGTCGTTAGGGATCATGGTTTAAGTAACTGCCATCGACGGTAAAGTTCACTTCTGGGAACGCCGGTGGTCCTGGCTAACGCTTTCAGCGCTTCTCGCTCGGTAAGATGCCGGCTAGTCATCAACTCGGCAATCTGGGCCCGGAGCCGCACCTCGTCTGGAGCCGCACCCGACTTTGCGCCACCTTTCTCCAGCGGGCCCACAAGAATCGTGAGCTCTCCCTTAAGCGGCTTTTTGGAGAGCAAAGCCAGCACCGCCGATGAGCGCCCGCGAATGAACTCTTCGTGCAATTTGGTCACTTCACGTCCCACAACCGTTTCCCGGTCACCCAGAACAGCGAGCAAGTCCCGGATCATTTCAACTGCCCGATGCGGAGCTTCATAGAAGACCAGCATTTCGCGAGCGCCCGCCAATTCCCGAAGACGTGCGATTCGCTGAGACTTTTTGCTCGGAAGGAAACCCAGAAACCGGAAGGGCTCGACCGGCAAACCGGCCGCAGCCAGCGTGGCAACGAAGGCAGAAGCTCCTGGAATCGGCGTCACGCGGATGTTGTGGCGTAGCGCCAGCTTGACGAGCCGGTAGCCCGGGTCGGAAATAATCGGCATGCCAGCGTCGGAAACTAGCGCCACGCGTGCGCCGCCCTCCATCCGCAAGACAAGCTCGGGCGCCCGGGTCAATTCGTTATGCTCGTGATAGCTGAGGAGCTCGGCCTGGATTGCATAATGGTCCAAAAGGATTTTGGTGCGCCGCGTATCCTCACAGGCGATCAATTCCGCTTCCTTCAGCGTGCGCACAGCCCGGAAGGTGATGTCTTCAAGATTCCCGATGGGCGTGGCGACTAGAAAAAGCTCGCCGGGAACGGTATCGGCTGCATGATTTTTATCGGAATTGAGAGTGGGCATAGTCGTTCTGAATGGCTGAACGTTACAACAGTTTATCAATCGGTGCACTCCCAAGCAACCGGACGGAGCCTAGCGTTTGCGTCCGATCCGTCGTCGGTTGTCACGGGCCACATGGGCTGCTGAAAGCCGCGTGCGGCGCACGCAACTAACTTAATCGCTTTCAACAACTTCTTAGGATTCGGCAATTTTCGAACCTCTCATATTGGTCTATCGCACCTTTATTCAACAATTTACTGGTATATCACAGGGGAGATGCGTACAACTAGCTTGTCTTCATAAACTAACAGGGATAGTTGGTCTTGCGTTCGTCGCCGTCATATGCATGTAGCCTATTATTGTTAAGAAGGCCGGGCGCGCCTGACGGTCAAACCTGATCAACCACGAGCTCGCTCTCTTCGGCTCGCTGAAGACATTACGTCGTTAAGAATGTTATCATTAAAGTAAACGCTCTTGCTGCCGATTTAATTAGGTGTCGGAGATCTAGCGTATGCCGGTGACTTTGCAGCGTACCCATGCCCAGCGACCCTGGGCTCTCATTGATTTGCCTCCTTTTCCAGCGGTCGCCATGAGGGTGTTGAAGCTGCTCTCCAAGGATGACGTCGGGATGAAGGAGCTGACACGCGAAATCCAAGCCGACCCTGCGCTGTCACTTGAAATCCTGACTATTGCCAATTCCGCGCTCTTCGGCTTCCGGTCGGAAGTGAGAAATATCCTGCAGGCCACGGCGCTCATGGGCGCCGAGCGCGTAAAAGCGATCGCTCTTACGGTGGCGATGAAGGGCTATCTGACGAAGTCCTTCCAAATCCCCGCGTTGCTTGCTTGTTGGCGGCACAGCCTCGCTTCCGCGTTTTTGGCGGAGGACCTTGCGAAGGCAGCCTTGATGGAAAAAGAGTTCGCGTATATCGCCGGCCTGCTGCATGATGTGGGAAGGCTTGCTTTGGGAATGATCAAGCCGATGGAATATGCCAATCTCCTGGCTGCCGCCGACGAAAAGCCAGTTGATATCCTCGAACAGGAGCGGGAGCTCTTCGGCATGGACCATTGCCACGCAGGAGCCTGGCTGACACAAGCGTGGAAACTTCCTAAGCCGTTCGTCGAGGTCGCGACTCACCATCACGAAAAGCCTTCCGGGAAATTCGATATTGTGTCGATCGTGCACTATGGCTGCCTCATGGCCGATGCGGTCGGGTTCGAAGCCGTCCGTCCGCAGGAGCCTCATTCACTTCAAGAAGTCCTACGAACTCTGCCCGACCGGGAGCGGCTGCGGTTCCGCAGCGATCCTGAACAGCTTGCCACTCAAGTCGCCATGAGAATCAACTCGCTTGAATGAGATTTGACATTCTCCCCGCCACGGGTGTATAGAATTAAACTGTCTGGCGTAGTTGTATGCCTTTGGGAAGCCGGTGTGAATCCGGCACGGCCCCGCCACTGTAAGCGCGGAGCGCCTGAGCCAAGGTAGCCACTGTCCCGATAAACGCGGGATGGGAAGGCAGCTCGGGCGTGTTGAGGCGCAAGTCAGGAGACCGGCCAGACACCCTTCGTCGTACTATTCGACTTCGATGGGAGAGTCGATGGACGTCCCTTATAGCAGGTTAAGGTTTGCGCGTGTTTCCGCGCGTCACAAAACCACACTTCCGCCGGATGAGCTTCTAAGCTCACGGCAGTGGCGCGCGCGGCAATCTGCTTCGAGCTTCAGAAGTAAGCTGTGCGCGCTGTTTGCCTTTTTCGTCCTGGTCTTCTGCGCATCAGCCCGGGCTGGGCAGACCGGAAGCGTAAGGGGCACGGTTACAGATCCTCTGGGTGCGCCTATCGCGCGCGCCGCCGTAACACTAATCCGGCTGAGCCGGGTCACGCGGCGAACGTATTCAGACGCTGAGGGCCATTTCCTGTTTTCTTCCGTTCCGGAAGGACGTTACCGCGTTGGCGTAAGCGCACCGGGATTCACGCCCGCCCTTAGCGCTTCGACCTTTCTGCGCACCGCAGGCACCATTCGGTTGAACGTGCGTTTGCACTTGGGAGCGCTGAGGCAGCGTGTCACCGTTACCGCGACCGGAACCAACGTGCCGCAAACGCAGGTGGGAGCGTCCGTCAGCATTCTCAGCTCGAACGAGCTCGACGCGCTCAACAAGCTGGACGTCCTCGATACCCTGCGATTACTGCCCGGCGTTGAGGTCACCCAGGAAGGCGAGCGTGGCAGCCTCGGCTCCGTGTATGTGCGCGGGGGCGATTCCGACTTCGATAAGGTTCTTGTAGATGGCATTGCCGTCAACGATATTGGCGGGGCCTTTGACTTTTCAAATCTCGCCACGAGCGGCGTGGATCAGGTAGAAGTTTATCGCGGCCCCGACAGCATTCTTTACGGCAGCGATGCGTTGGCAGGCGTCATCAATATAACCACCCAACGTGGGTCAACCGCGACCCCACAATTCACCTACTCCGCTGACGGCGGGAATTTCGAAAGCCTGCGGCAGGAAGCGTCACTCGGCGGCGTATTTCGCAATTTCGACTACTTTTCGGATTTCATGCGGTTTGATACCCAAAACAGCCTTCCCAACAATTCGTTTCACAACGCCACCTATACCGGCAATTTCGGCTGGCAACCTCTCGCAAGCGCCAGCGTCCGCTTCACAATCCACCACGATGCCACCGGCCTGGGTAGCTCCAACGCCTTGGCGCTCTACGGCATTCCTGACGATTCATTTCAGCGCGAACAAGATACGGACCTGGGCCTGACAGCGCAGGATCAAACAACCTCCCGCTGGCACAATACCCTGCGCCTGACATCGGCGCATGTCCATTACCTTTTCGATACGCCGGCGCCTGCCGGCATTCCGTCGACAGCTTCGGGTTTCGGTGTGAATTATGTGGGCGACTACGTCAAGATCTGCGGGGCCAACGGCTATTGCGCCAGCGGCCAGGCCGTCCTCGACTACGGCGGCGTCTACCCGATGGTTTTTAATTCCTTAACCACCGTTCGCACGGTTTACGGCCAGACGGATTATCAATTCTCCTCAAACGTTGCGGCCACCGGCGGTTTCCAGTACATCAACGAGTCTGGCTACTCGAGCACGCCGGCCTCCACGACGGCGCGCAACAACTACGACGGCTTCCTCGAATCCCGGGCCAATGCCTGGCGACGACTCTTTGGAACCGCAGGCATCGGATTCGAAAGCAATGCGGTTTTCGGTTTCGCCGCCACACCGCGCGCCTCCCTTGCTTATTATCTTCGCCGGCCGGAGAGTGCCGCCTCGTTTGGACATACTGAATTTCGATTCAATTTTGGGACTGGAATCGAAGAGCCGAGCCTGTTGGAGCAGGCCTCGTCGCTCTATACCCTCCTCTCTCAAACGGCGGGTGGCGCAGGGCTGATCCACCAATATTCAATCTCTCCCATCGACGCTGAGCGAAGCACGAGCCTCGACGCAGGCGCCGAGCAAGGATTTTGGAAAGAGCGTATCCGGCTGGGAGCGACGTATTTTCACAACCGCAATTACGATCTGATCGACTTTGTGCCTCAAACTGCGCTGCCCACGCTCGGCGTGCCGCCGTCCGTCGCTGCTCAAGTGCCTGACGGCGCATATTTCAATTCCGACGCCGATCGCAGCCAGGGAGCCGAACTGGAATTCGCCGCCAGGCCCACGCCAGGGCTCAGCCTGCAACTCTCCTATACTTATCTCGACGCAATCGTCACCCGTTCGTTTTCATCCAGCGCGCTATTTCCCGCAATCAATCCAGCCTTCCCAAACGTTCCGATCGGGGCTTACGCTCCGCTCGTGGGTGGCCGTCCCTTCCGCCGTCCTGCGAATACAGCAAGCTTCATGCTTCTTTATTCTCCGCACCCACGCTACGGATTCGGCTTTAACGGCCTTATGGCAGGCCCGGCCGACGACAGCACGTTTCTGACGGATGCTTTTTTCGGAGATACGCTCCTGCTTCCCAATCATGATTTGCTTGCGGGATATCAACTTATCGGGTTTAGTGGATGGTACGAGCTCGAACGGCACATCACGCTCTACACGAGCATGAGCAACATTTTAGACGAGCACTACCAGGCAGCGTTTGGTTATCCGGCCCTACCTTTCAATTTTCGCGCTGGCGTGCGGTTTACGCTGGGCGGGAAGAAGGAATGATGAGACCATCGCCAGGCAAGCGGTTTCCTTCCGCAACGCACGATTCAGAGGAATCAAATGTGGACGATGCCTCGCTGAAGGGCCGCAACCGCAGCCTGCGTGCGGTCGCTGACGTTCAGCAGGCTGAGAATGATATTCACGTGCCACTTCACCGTCCCTTCGGTAATCTTCAGCGCCTCGGCAATCTCTTTGTTGCTTTGCCCCTTGACGATCAATTCCAGCACCTGCAGCTCGCGCGGGCTCAACTCAGAGCGCGGAGGGCGGTCCTCAAGCGCTTTTGAGACAGATGCCGGAAGGTATTTCAATCCCGCGCAGACCGCTCGAATCGCCTTGAGCAGCTCGTTTTGCGACATTCCCTTCAGCAAATAAGCCTGAGCGCCAGCCTCAAGCGCCTTGAAAATGTCTTCGTCGCCTTCGTAAGTGGTGAGGACGATGAAACGGCTGGATGGACACTCTTTCCGAATACGCCGGATGGCTTCGAGTCCGCTCATCGAAGGCAGCCGCAAGTCCATCAGCGTGATATCCGGCTGATGTTGCCGGTGGAGCGCCAGGGCTTCCTCGCCGGTGCCCGCCTGGGCAACAACAGACATATCCGGCTGAGTGCTCACAATGGCTGCCAGACCGAAACGTACCACCGGATGGTCGTCAATCACCAGAACGCGGATTTGTGATGGCTGGCTCACGTTCTTCCTCAGCATGGGACATGGTCCGAAGGCTTGGCAAAGGCAGCGTCACCAGGACCTGCGTTCCCTTGCCGCGATCACTCACCAAGGACAACTGTCCTCCGAGTTGCTCGATGCGCTCTCGCATGCCCAGAATGCCGTAGTGACCTCTTTCCGAGGCGCCAGCAGAAAAAACGTCAAAGCCGCAGCCGTCGTCCTTCACTTCCATCGTGAGCCCTTCCTTGGCCAGCGCCAGCCGCACGAGCACATTTCTGGCCCTCGCGTGGGTAAGCGCATTTCTCAAGGCCTCGCGGGCCACCAGAAGCAGATTGTTCTTGACGCGTTGATCGGAGGGGAACGATGCTTCGGAAATTTCCGTTTGGATTTTTACCCCGCTTTGGGAGGAAAACTGCCTGGCAAGATGAGTTAGTATCGCGGCAAGGTCGTCGCCTTCGAGCGTTGTATATCGCAGATTCCATACGGCGTCTCGCGCTTCATGAAGGGTTTGGCGAATCTGCGCACGAGCGCGGTCCACAAGGTCGCGCGCCATGCCTTGAGGCGTTGGCTGAAGGCTGGAGACGGCCTCGAGCAGCGTGGAAACAGCCACGCAGCCTTGAATGACCGTGTCGTGCATTTCGCGCGCAAGCCGGCTGCGCTCCGAAAGTACGGCCGCATACCGCGCCTTGGTCTGCGCCGCGTGCAGCCGGAATCCAAACCACGCCAGCCCGCCCGCGCACACACCGCAGAGAAGGTAGAACCAAGCGGTCCGATAAAAGTGAGCTTCCCACGTGAATGCGAAATCAGCCTCCGTGCTTTCTCCGGCGGGCGCGCCATTGTAATACGCGATGAGCCTGAATCGATATTGGCCCGGAGGCAGATTGGTGTAATAGGCAACGCGGCGGGATGGGGTGCTCGTCCATTCACGGTCGAAGCCAACGAGACGATAACGGAAGTAAACGCGTTCAGGAGCACGCAGAGAAGGCGCCGTATAGTAAATCTCCAACCTGCCTTCTCCGGGAGCAATTCGGCATCGGCCGGTGACAGGGACGTTGCGGCCGTCGGCAACCACGCGGTCGATCAGAGCACGGGGCACACGGCTCCAGCGCACTTCCTCCGGTTCGATGCGTATAGCGCCCCGGCTGGTTGGAAACCAGAGCACGCCCGAGCGAGTGCTGGACCCGGCCGGCTGAACTCCTCCGTCTGTCTCTCCGGCTTCCGCAGTCTCTGCATTACCATAAAGCGTTGGCGCAAGGATGCCCGGTTTGCAGCCTTGGCCTTTGGCAAGACTGTTCAAGGAGATTTGGAAAATACCGGCACGGCTGCTGAACCAGAAGTTGCCCTTCCAGTCCTGAAGAATTTGATAGATATTGTCGTTCGGAAGGCCGCACCGGGTGGTGTAGTGAATCAGCCTGCCGCGCTTCAGCTCGTAGATGCCATCATCACGCGTTCCCAGCCAAAGGCCTTCGTTCCGGCCGTTGTGGATTGTCCAGATCTTGTCTCCGCGGAGACGCTTCAGGATGGGAATATGGACGAATCCTCCGTGACGAATAAGGCTTAAGCCGCCGTCCGTTCCCACCCAAACGTTTCCGGCGTCGTCCTGAACAATCGCGCGTACGCTTGGATAAGCAAGGCCGTTCGACGTATTGAAATTTTTGAAGTGCTTCCCATCCCAGCGGCTCAAGCCGCCATCTGTACCAATCCAGAGATTCCCGTCGCGATCCTGGCAAAAGGCACGGATGAAATCATTGATCAGGCCCTGGCGAGTGGTGTACTGTGTTGCAACGCCGTGCCGAATGGCCACGACGCCCTGGCCTCCGGTTCCGAGCCACAGCGCGCCGTTCCGGCTTACGAACACCGTCCGCACCTTGACGCCAGCCACCTGCGGCGCGAGCCGATAAGGAATCAATTGCCAACTCTTGATTTGGTAGAGGTGGCCGTTGGCGATCCAGAGCTTGCCGCCGGGAGCCTGGTAAATTGTGCTGACGTTTTCGTAGATCGTGCTGGAATTGGCGAGTGACACCCCATCCCTGTTTTCGAGAACGCTGACGCCTGTATCGCTGAGCCGGAGCAAACCGTTCTCCGTGCCCACCCAGAGATCGCGCTCCGAATCCTCGAAAATGGAGAGTACGGTATTGCTCGGTAGAATTTCCGGAGCGTGGTAAGTGTGGAATTTGCCGTCGTAAAAGCGGCTTAACCCGCCGCCGACCCAGCCGACCCACACGTTGCCCGTTTGGTCCTGGCAGATATCCGCTTCCACATCGCGGTCGAAGGGAGTATGTAGAATCTTGCCGTCCTTCAGACGATACAACCCGGCATAGGCGCCCACCCAAATGGTCCCGTCGCGAGATTGAAAGATCGATTTGATTTGGTTGGCAGCAGCACTGGGCGCGAGCACGATCTTTCGGACCGAACCGCCGTCCAGAACGTACAAGCCGGACCCCCCCACCCAAAGCCGCCCAGCGCGATCTTCCATGATGGCGTGAACGGAGACGTAGGGAAGTCCACCGCGACCGTCGGTCCGAACGAACCGGTTTCCAGCTTTGCGAAAGAGCCCATGATCGGTTCCAATCAGAAGATTTCCCGACCGGTCTTGGTAAATGACTCTTACAAATCCATTGGTCAGACCCTTCGCCGCACCGAAATACGTGAAGGCGCCGCGAACGTCACGAACCAGGCCGCCACCTTCCGTTCCGATCCATAGAGCCCCACCCTTCGTGGCGCACAGCGAAAGAACGCTATCGTCGTGAAATGCGACTGTGTTCGAGCGATCGAAGACAGTGAACTGAACACCGTCAAAGCGCGCCAGGCCCATTCTTGTGCCAATCCAAAGATAGCCGTTGGGAGTTTCAGTGATAGCCTGAACCGTTTCTTCCGGCAGACCGTCCTGCGACTGCCAGACGCGGCGCTCATACTCCAGGATTGTCTTGAGACGGGCGAACGCCAACGCAGGCGCTAAGATCAAAAACGAAAGGAGTAGCGCGACACAAAGTCCTGACCCAGACCGGGCTCGCTTCCTTCGGGGATTGCGCAAAGACGGGGGTGCGTGACCCACAACCCAACACTTTCGCCCCTCATCCCTTGGAATCAACGAGGAGCTGGATGATGGGGCCCGGCAACGAATTTGCCGGGAACACAAGAAATCAACGTCGGGTATATTCATCGAACACGCTTACTACGGGAAGGGCGTTGCCCGATTCATCAAAGAACCCTCGGCTGACCAAGTCCGAATCGAACCGGTTGCGCGGCACCGCCGGCTCCCACCAGAACAGGCCCTTGCCCAAGTTGTCCGGCGTATTCTGAACGATCCGATAGACCGCTTTTAGGAACTGCCTTTGCCCATCCGGCGTTTCCGGAAACGGCCCAGGCGGCGTTTTGTACGGCCCCGGACGCCACGGATAGGCCACTTCCGCCAGAACGATTTCCTTATGATACCGCGTTGCCATGAAATACATGTTCTGACGCAGGTCGTTAAGTGAGCCTTGCCACCAAGGGTAATACGACTGTCCAATCACGTCGAAGCGAACATGAGCCGCCAGCAAATGGTCGAAGAAATATTGGGTGCGAATTTTGTCACCGCCACGGTCAATGTGGATCATGATCTTGGGTTGTGGATTGGCGCCATGCCCTGCTTCGACGCCCTCGACCCCGGCCTTGACCAGATCGGTAAAATGAGCCCAGTGATCAGGAAGCTTGCCGTCAGGCCACATCATGCCGTTGGTGATTTCGTTGCCAATCTGCACCATATCGGGCAGTACGCCGGCCTTGCGAAACGCGTCGATCGTATCCTTGGTGTAATCATACACCGCCTTGACCAACTCCTCGTGGGTCATCGAAACCCAGGCTTTGGGTGTGAACTGCTTGCCCGGGTCAGCCCAAGTGTCTGAATAGTGCAGATCGAGCAGGAACTTGAATCCCAGCCGCTTTGCCGCTTGCGCCGAAGCGATGGTGTAAGCAAGATTGTTGGGCAACACGGTGGGATTGACAAAGAGCCGCAGCCGAACCCAGTTGAAGCCGTGATCCCTCAGTATTTGCAGCACCGGCGCTGAACGCCCGTTATCCTTAAACACCGTGCCTTGCTGCTCTGCCTGCTGCAGGAAGGAAACATCTGCCCCGATGATGGATTGCCCCTGGGCGCGCGGTGCAAGCCCAAGGGCTAGTGGGAAGAAGAGAAGCATCATTCGAGCGGGGCGCAGCCATCGCGCCACACTAAACCCGTTTTTCTCCCTGCAAGCTGATGTCGCGGCGTTTCGCAAGATCCCTCCATTCGCTACGGCCGGCGTTCTTGATTCCGCAGCCCCGGAAATTCAGGGCGAGCCATTTCCCTGTAAAGCTTCCTTACGCCTTGCATGCTCTGGTTGATTTCGTTGAAGATTCGCATCTGGTTTTGCGAAAGACCGGTTCGATGCAAGTTTCGATAAGCAATTGCGAGTTGATAGTGCGCCTGGCCGTTGAGCGGGTCGGAGCGAATCGCCGTTTGAAGATACGGAATCGCTCGTGCAGATTTACCCATGGCCAGGAGCGCCTTTCCGGCGCCGAGGTTTGCGTCCGAGCTGGCCGGATCCATGGCGAACGCGCGCCGGTAATGAGCGAGGGCACCGGCGAGCTTCGATTGGTGGAGCGCCAGCTCGGCAAGCTGACATTCAATCGCAGCGCTATCGCCTTCCATTCTCATCGCCGTTTCAAATTCCTGTTTCGCTTCCGCCTGGCTTTGGCTGTCCGAGGGCGCGAGTTGCAAAATGGCCTCGCCGAGCTCGAAATGAACGTCGGCGAGATTTGGATCGATGGCAAGAGCTTTTCTGTAATGTTCGATCGCGCCGCGAAGGTCGCCGGCATTGACTAGCCGCTCTGCGATGACTTCCTGCATTCGAGCTGATCCTGGAGCCAATACGGCCAGTTTGTTCGTTGTGTCGTAGGCCAGGTCGGTGTAAATGCGCTGCGCCATGAACAATACGTTCAGGTTGTCCGGACTCAAATTCACCAATGCCTGCACCACGGTGACCGCACCGTCAAGATCGCCTCTTCGGTAATCAAGACTCGCCAACATCAGACCGGTTTCGGTGCGGAGTGATCGGTCGTGCAAATCGCGGAACGATCGTTCGAGCAGACCCTGAGCCCGGCTGTTTCCGAGTTTCGCTTCACAGATTCCGAGCAGCGCCTCCGCCTTCACAAGCGACGGATCAATGGCCAGGGCGTGACCCAGATAGGGCGCCGCCTGGGCGAAATGACCCTGGAAAAACGCCACCACGCCCAAATTAACAGAGGCATCCACGTTCTTCGGATCGAGGGCCAGAACCTCCTTGAATTCTTTCACGGCCGCAGCCGTATCGTGCGCTCTCAAGGCGGCTTGCGCACGCGCAAGATGTGTCTGAACTTGAGAAGTTGTCGAGAGCGACGACTGCGGCAGCGAGCCTGCAATCGAAAGGGTTGAGATGAGCAGAAGGAGCGACGCGCTTTTCAGGCTGGTCCGCCATGGGGATTTGCGGGGTTCGATAAGATGAGGTTCATGTAACCGCTCAGCCATGCCGGGTCTTCACGATTGTATGAATTCATCGCGCGTCGCACAATGCACCCATCGCGCCTGCAGAAAGGCAAGCCTGTCAGCAGGTCTGGGGTAGAGCCGCCCTGTTCGCCGCCAATTTTCGGGCAGTCGTTCTCCGGCGCGCCGCCCGGCAGCTCCGATCAGAACGTAAGGTGAACGCCCAACTGAATCGTACGCATATTGCCTTCAGGGCC
>JASHON010000086.1 GCA_030041095.1 Terriglobia bacterium | reverse complement strand
GTATGCCTGACCGCCGCGCTCACGTCGATTTTGACTTTAGCCTCTTCACAAGAGGTATTCGAAGGCGCGCTGACCGTCGTTAACTATCGTGCCCCGGATTTTCCTTCCCCATTTCCGTTAGGAAGCGGTTTCCCTCAAGATTCAGGCGCTTCGATCGAACAGCAGCCAGGCGGGATGGGCACCCGGGCGCCGGCCGTTCAGCCGCATGAGGCGCCTAGCTCGCAGGCAGCCGCTTCAGTTTCTACGAGTGGCCTTACGTGGATTAATTCGGGGCCGCTCACCATGGAACGGCTGCGCGGCAAGGTGGTGATGATCGACTTTTGGGATTACACCTGCATCAATTGCATCCGGACTTTCGGCGCCAACAAAAAGTGGTGGGCTCGTTATCATCGGTACGGCTTCGATATCATCGGCGTGGATGACCCGGAATTTGGCTTCGCCTTCAGCGCCGACAACGCTCGCCGCGCCATCAAGCGTTTCCATCTCACCTATCCTAACGTCCTGGACGGGCAGCGGGAAATCTGGAACTCGTACCACAACGATTCGTGGCCGGCTCGCTACCTGGTGGATGCTCGCGGCGTGGTGCGATTCGAACGGTTCGGCGAAGGCGGCGACCACGCTTTCGAGGATGCGATCCGGCTCCTATTGAAGGAAGCGCACCCCGGCCTCGTATTTCCTGCAAGCTATACGATCCCTCCTCAGGAAAATGCGTTCAGCTCGGCTTGCGGCATTCCGACACAGGAAATGTACGTAGGCGACATCTATGGGCGAGGCGCGCTTGCGAACGCGCAGGGCTATCACAACGGGAAGACGATCGATTTTACCCTTCGTGACTCCGTGCAGGACGGAACCGTCGTGCTCAGTGGCAAGTGGCAGGCTCACTTGGACGGGATGACGTACCGCGGAAAAAAGTCACCCGGCGGGTCTTCGGCTGGGGAACTCGAGATGCGATATCATGCGCGCCAGTTGTACGGCGTCATTAACGTCGCTCGCGGACACGCCGAGCGGCTTTACATCACGCAGGATGGGAAGGACCTGACTCAAGCAAACCGGGGCGTGGACGTTCAATTCGACGCCCAGGGCCACTCTTATGTCTTTGTTCGTGAGCCCCGCTTGTATTATCTTGTCGCGAACCCCGGGTTCGGAAGCCATGTGGTCCTTCTCAGGCCAACGGCTCCCGGACTTACGGTGGACTCATTCACATTCGGGAACAATTGCCAGACTCAATTCTCCCACCTGTGAACGAGCCGTTCGCATTGAGCTTATTTTCTGTTCCGGATCGCGTTCAGCTCTTCTTGGCAGTCACAGCGAAAAACGCCGCCATCCGCTGTTCCACCTTCTTGCTATGGCATTTGGGACAGATGAATTTCTTTTTTTCGTACTCAGCCAGGCTCACGGTAACCTTGAAGGCTTTTTTGCATTCTTTGCAGAAGAATTCGTATACGGGCATCAGGTTATTCCCTCCGGCTTTCAGCGAGCTTATTCTACCAAAGTTCCCTGGGCGTCGGTAGGCATCGGTCGCCGGCAGACAATAGCCGATCACGGATTACGGAGGACGGGATAATGGGCAACGAGCACGACGCTTGGCGACGCCGGAGAGACGAATGGCTTCAGTACATCGAAGGGGTGGTGAAAGCGATTGACGCGGGCCGGAAGATCCCGCTTGGACCTTCGGCTCCGCCACTGATCGCTCCAGAGGAGGGTCTCACCAAGCCGGGCAAGGTGCTTTACTGCGCGCCGCATCCAGATGACGAGGCCTTGAGTGGAGCGCTTGCTTTGCGATTGCGGTTCGATTCAGGCGCTCAGGTGACCAACGTGGCGATCACGTTGGGATCCGATCCCGCCCAGCGTCCGCGGCGCTTGCGAGAGGTGGAATCGGCCTGCCGCGCGTTTGGGTTCTCGCTGGTTGTTCCACATCATCCCGAGGGATTTGAGCGCGTGAACGAAACTTGCCGAAGGGAAAACCGTGACGAATGGTGTGAGATGGTGACCGCACTGAGAGAGATTTTCGACCGCGAGCTTCCGGATGTGGTGATGACCTCGCACGACCAAGACTTCAACACGACGCACCTGGGCACACATCGACTGGTTATGGAAGCATTAGGCGAGCATCTCAGACGGCAGAGGCACGATCCGGTGCTGCTGATTGAAACAGAGTTCTGGCACCAAATCGAGCGCCCCAACCTTATGCTCGGCCTCACGCCGGAATTCGTGGCTGCGCAGCTTGTTGGAGTGTGCGAACACGGCGCCGAGATGAGGCGCAATCCGTACCATCTGCTGCATGTCTGCCGGTTGATGGATAACGTTCGCCGCGGGTCGGAAGTGGTGGGAGGCCAGGGCGCGGCGGCGCAGCCGTTCGTTTTTGCCGAGCTTTACCGGGCATCGTTTGTAAACGGTGGGACGACCACCCTAGCGAAAAGCAATAACGTGATCGTGGAACCGAACGCTAAGATCGACTTGTCGTGGCTGGTTTCGCGGCTGACCAGCTAATGCCTTGTCCGCCCTTGGCAGAGATCGACGGCGTGCGGAAGCAAGTCGAGAATCGCCTCCAGCGACTCACGAGCTCCGGCCGGGCTCCCGGGCAGGTTCACAATCAGTTTTCCGAGGCGCGCGCCTGCAAGGCTACGCGAGAGTGCGGCGCGGCGCGTTTTTTTCAAACCTTCAGAGCGCATCAACTCCGCCAATCCCGGAATCTCCCGATCGATCACGGAGCGCGTGGCTTCCGGGGTGACATCGCGCGGGCCGAGACCCGTCCCGCCGGATGTGAAGATGACGTCGCAATCAGCCTGCTCGACCCACGCGGCAAGCCGGGCCCGAATCGACTCAAACTCGTCGGGCAGGATCTCCCAGCTCACAACCTTCCAGCCCTTCGCTTCCAGCGCTTCCTCGATGGCCGGCCCGGACCGATCGACGCGCTCGCCGCGCGAGCATGCATCGCTGAGCACAAGGATTTTGGCTCGAAGCGAATCACGCATTACGAGCTGCCGCCCTCCCGATTCCTTCGGTACGTGCCGCTCTTGCCCCCGCTCTTCTCCAGCAGCCTTACGTCTGTAATCTCAATGCCGCGCTCCGCGGCTTTGCACATATCGTAAACCGTCAACGCAGCAACGGCCACAGCCGTCAGCGCTTCCATTTCGACGCCCGTGGGCCCGGTCGAACGAACGGTGGAAGTGAGCCGTACACCGCGCGTGGTGATGCGCGCATGCACGTCGATGTGGCTCAGCAGGAGCGGATGGCAAAGCGGAATCAGCTCAGCCGTTCTCTTTGCAGCATTGATTCCTGCGATGCGGGCAATTTCAAGCGGGTGGCCTTTGGGATTGCGTGGAATGGAGCGCACGGTCCTGGCGCTCATTCGAACGAAGGCCTCCGCCGTCGCCTTCCTCACCGTCTCCACCTTCGCCGAGACGTCTACCATGTGGACGCGCGAATCCGGGGAGTAATGACTTAGTTTTCCGGCTTGCACAAAACCTCGACCGAGTCGCCCGCTACCAGCCGCTGCTGATCCGGGCGCAGAACAAGAAAGCAATTCGCCACGGCCAGGCCTACCAGGTCGCCCGATCCCTCCCAGCGAACCGCACGCGCCACCGGCCCGCCCACCGTCATCCTGACTCGAGCGGGCACAAACGCGGTAAAACCCGGTTTGGCCAACACTGCCTGCTCCAGTTGAGCGCGCAGAAACAGAGGCTCTTCGAACGCTGCGCCCAGAAGTGTCAGCAGCGCGGGACGGGCGAAGAGCTGGAAAGTGACCAGTGCGGACACCGGATTGCCCGGGAGACCAAAAAAAAACTTTCCCCCCACGTTGCCAAATACCAAAGGTTTGCCGGGGCGGATGGAAACTCCTTCGAAATAAAACTCCGCTCCCATGTCTGCAAGCACAGGTCGCACGAAATCGTACTTGCCTGCTGAGACTCCGCCGCTCAAGAGCAGGAGATCGTTGCGACCCAGAATCCGCTCGATCTCCGCGGTCAATGCCTCCGGTTGATCGGCAACGGCACTCGCAATGTGAGGAATGCCTCCCGCTCCGCTCACGAGCGTCCGAAGCAAAGCCGTGTTGCTATCGCGAATCTGAAACCATTCGGGCTTGCCGGCAACGGGGACAAGCTCGTCGCCGGTGGTGACGATGCCCACGCGCGCCTGCCGAAAGACTCTCACTTGGGCGCAACCGAGGGCAGCCAGGAGCGCAATTTCTCCTGGCCCGAGCCGCCGGCCGGCAGAAATGACAACGCTCCCCGCGGCAGCTTCGCTTCCTTTGGCCACCACATTCTCGCCCTGCTTTACGCTCTTCAGGATCGATACTCGCGAGCCTTCCACTCGCGTTTGTTCCACCATCACGACGGCGTCCGTGCCGTCCGGCACAGGAGCTCCCGTCATGATGCTGACGCATTGCCCGCGAGCGAGCGTGCCCTGGAATTGCTGGCCGGCCCGGACTTCGCCTTCAATCTCGAGTACGGCCGCGCCCGACTCAAGGTCGGAAGACCTCACGGCGAAGCCGTCACGCGCGGAGCGCGGGAAGGGAGGATAGTCCCGGTCAGCGATCGCATCTTCGGCCAGGACTCGGCCGCACGCCTCATCAAGAGGTGAGCTTTCCACCGCCGGACGTTGTTGGGTGGCCGCGAGCTTAGCGCGAATAAGATCGAGAGCTTCATGCAAAGTAAGAGTCATAAAGTCGTGCGGTCAAGACGAGCATGGATCGCCCGCCGCGATTTCACTCAGCCATCGGCAGCCTTCCATCCACAGCACTTGCTCGCGACCGGGGCCGGTTGACACCATGGCGATCTCCACGCCGACGAGGTCCGAGATAAATCTTAAATATTCCCGGGCGTTTTGGGGAAGCTCGGAAAAGCGGCGCAAACCAAAAGTGGATTGTTGCCATCCCGGGAGAATTCTGTACTTCACCTCGAGCCGGCTCAGAATCTCAGCTTCGGCAGGAAAGGTATCGAGGGTTTTTCCTTCGAATCGATATTCTATGCCGACAGGAATTTCCGGAAGCGGGTCGAGGATGTCAAGTTTGGTGATGACGAGGGCGCTCAGGTGATTGATGCGCGCACTGTACCTTACGGCGGGAACATCGAACCACCCACAGCGGCGCGGACGGCCCGTAACGGCGCCGTACTCGGCGCCCCGCTCACGCAACCGGTCGGCTCCCGGTCCTTCGACCTCAGTAGGAAATGGCCCGCTTCCTACGCGCGTCGTATAAGCCTTCGAAACACCCACAACGGCCCCAATCCGTGTAGGGCCCACACCCGTTCCGGTGCACGCGCCACCGGCCGCAGCGCTCGACGATGTCACAAATGGGTACGTGCCATGATCCACGTCGAGAAGCGTGCCTTGCGCTCCTTCAAACAGCACTTTCTTGCCGCAATCCATTGCGGCATTCAGGAAGTTCGAGACGTCGATGACGTAAGGAGATACGCGCCGTGCGACGGCGAGATAGCCTTCAAGGAAATCTGGATCATCCACGGGCTCGCCGCAGCGGGCGTTGCCCATCGCTCCCAGGCATTTGCGTCTGAAAGTCTCCGGGCTGCGAAGATCGCAGCATCGCAATCCCCTCCTCGCCACCTTGTCTTCGTAGGAGGGCCCAATTCCCTTGGACGTGGTTCCGATCCGGGCGTCGCCGCGCGCCGCTTCTGCGGCCTTTTCGCTTTCCCGGTGATAAGGCAGGATCAAGTGCGACCGATCGCTCACAAAGAGCCGGTTTTCCACTTTCACTCCCGCGGCCGCAAGCGTGTCCACCTCGGTTACGAACGCCTGTGGGTCCAGCACCACTCCCGCGCCAATCACAGCCACCTTGCTCGAACGCAGGATCCCGCTGGGAACAAGCTGCAGGATAAACTTCTTGCCGTCCACAATGATCGTGTGCCCGGCGTTTGCTCCTCCCTGGTAGCGCGCCACAATGTCGAAATGGCCGGCAAGCACATCAACCACTTTCCCCTTTCCTTCGTCTCCCCATTGGACACCAACCAGAACTGTGTTCTTTTCCATAGCGCATCATGGTGCGGCGGAAGCGGGCGAGCGCAGCCGAACCGGGGAGCTGTTTTATCCTGAAAAGCGAAAGCGCCGGCAGCTTCCGCCGTGGGACGGATGAAACCGCGCGCGGCGCATCTGCCTCCCAATTGCTACCCTTAATACTCTGAATGTGGAGGGAAATCTATCCGAGGTGCTTGTCAATCATTTTGGCGATGGCGTCCTTGGACGTCGCGCCCACCACCTGCTCTTGAACCTGTCCATCCTTGAACAGCAACAAGGTTGGAATGCCACGGATGTTGTATCGAAACGCGATTTGTTGATTGTCGTCCACGTTCACCTTGCCGACGACGGCCCGGTCTTCATATTCTTTCGACACGGCTTCGACGGCAGGTGCGATCATCCGGCAAGGAGCGCACCACGGCGCCCAAAAATCAACGAGGACCGGTTTGCCGGACTTCAGCACCTGCTCCTCAAAATTCTGATCGGTAAATTCAAGCATGTTTTCTCCTGCTTCTTACGATTTGACCGCCGTCCCCGATGGGCCTCCCGGCCAATCCATTGGATGTTTATGAGGCCGCGATGGTTTTAGCGGTTTCTTCCTGCAATTTCACGTAAATGGCTGAATAAGCCTTGGCTGAAACAGTCCAGGAAAAGTCCTTCTGCATTCCGTTTTGCTGCAGCCTGGTCCAGGTGATTTTGTCTCGATAGGTCGCCAGCGCCTTGCGCAGCACCGCCAACAACGCCGTTGCGGAATATTCGGAGAACTTGAAGCCGGTTCCTTCGGTTCCGTCGAATTCCTCGATCGTATCATCCAAACCGCCCGTGGCCCTCACCACGGGCACGGTGCCGTATTTGAGGCTGTAAATCTGGTTCAAGCCACAAGGCTCATACCGCGAAGGCATCAGAAACATGTCCGCTCCCGCCTCGATCTGGTGCGCCAACTCGTTGTCGTACCCCACCTTGAGCAGAAACTTCTCCGGGAACTCTGCGGCCAGCCTGCGAAACAGGATTTCATATTCCGGTTCTCCAGTTCCGAGCGCGACAATAGAGAGATCTTCCTTCATCAACTCATCGGCAACCTGGGCGATCAGGTCAAAACCTTTCTGCTTGGCGAAGCGCGAGACGATGCCCAATGTGGGTTGGTCCAAGTTCGCGGCTGGGGCCCCCATCTTGGCCAGCAGTTCCTTTTTGCACGTTTTCTTCCCACCCAGCTTCGCGGGGGTATAGCGCGCGGGAATAAGCTGATCAGTAGCCGGATTCCACGCGTGGTAATCGACGCCATTCAGTATACCTTGCAAATGCGATGCCCGTTTGCGAAGCACGCCGTCCATTCCTTGGCCGAATTCAGGCGTTTGAATTTCGGCCGCGTATTTTTTGCTCACCGTCGTGATGTAATCGGAAAAGTTAATTCCGCCTTTCAGCAGGTTGACCTTGCCGAAGAATTCGAGGCCATCGACCGTAAACAACCGGGAGTCAAGGGAAATCTGCGACAAAATGTCCGGCGCAAAGAGGCCAGGATAGCCAAGGTTATGGATGGTCAGTACCGTAGCCGTCGATCTAAAAAACGGGTCGCGGGCATAGAGGCTGCGAAGGTAAACCGGGGCAAGCGATGTCTGCCAGTCGTGGCAGTGAATCACCTGCGGAGGATGGGGTTGGCGCTTCAGGAATTCAAGCGCGGCCAGGCAGAAACCGCCGAATCTGATGGCATTGTCGGGAAAATCCGAGCCATCCTTGGCCTGGTAAAGCCCTTCCCGGTCGAAGAATTCGTCGCACGCCACCAGGCAATGCCGTACCCCTTTGGAAACGCCACCTCGCTCGATTCCAGCAAATCGGAAGCCTCCGCTTAACGGAATCGTGATGTTCTCGGAGCCGCGCAGCAAGGCGCCGGGCGACGTCCCCCGGTAGCGGGGAATGATCACCGTAACCTCGTGGCCCAAGGCGGCGAGGTCTTTCGGTAACGCTCCCGCTACGTCCGCCAAGCCTCCGGTTTTCGAGAACGGAACGCATTCAGACGCCAGGAAGACAATTCGCATTCAGTGTATTCCCCGACCAGACCACGGCCAATCACGTAAGTTAGAAGATGGGGCGCAATGTGTCAAGGGCATGTGCCCACGGATCGCTCAATTCAGCCCGTCGTCAAATGCGCTACGCTTTCGATATGAAACGTTTGCGGGAACAAATCGATCAAGCGCAGCCGCGCGAGACGAAATCCGGATGGATGCAGCGCCGCAACGTCGCGGGCAAGCGTTGCCGGATCGCAGGAAACGTAAGTGATGCGCTGCGGGTGAATCTTTGCCAGGAGCGAGGTAACCGCCGGCCGCAAACCTTCCCGTGGCGGATCTACCACAAGCAAATCCGGCGATTTCTCACGCCGCGCGGCTGCCTGTGTCAACCACGCGGCCGTTGTTGTGGCCATAACGCGATGCAAGGTTCCGCGGAGATTCTCGTGCAGGTCGCGCACCGCCGAGGGTGAAGTTTCGACGGCCGTGACCTTGGTGAAGCTGGATGCCAGCGCCCGGGAAAACAGGCCCACGCCTGCATACAAATCCCACACCGAGTCGCCGTATTCACCTTCAGTCACCAAACGACTCAGGGCCTCGATCAAAAACCGGTTCACCTGGAAAAACGAACCTAAACTCACGTAAAAGCTGTGATTTCCGCATTGATACTGAAGCGCCTGTTCGCCGGCGTACGCAAGCAGTCGCTCTGCGCGGCGGCCTCGCTCGACCGGGAAGATCCCCACTCCTGCCAATTCCGGGAGGTACTCTCGCCCTTGCGACCACAGCCGCTCAAGAGCGGGCTTCGCTCCACTCCTGGCGCGCTCCGTCCACAGCGCAGCCAGCATGGCTGATTCTTCCTCATTTACAAAGAGCTCGATTTCGTTCGCCCACTCCGCGAGCCCTAGCCTTAATCCCTCGCGGTTGAGCGCAGCGATGGCGCGCTGCAACGCGGGCGCTGCGATCGGGCAGGCCTCCACCGGCAAAACATCATGCGAATTCCGCTTGTTATAGCCCACGCTGAACGGGTTGCGGCGCACATGCAGCCGGATGCGGTTACGATAGCCGAACGGTTCCGATGGCACGGTGGTGATTTCCGGAACGTCCTTCACTCCCGCGCGTTCCAGCGTCTCGCGCAGAATCGCTCGCTTTATTTCCAACTGCGCCGCGTATTTTGCATGCTGGTAATGGCATCCGCCGCACGGTCCGAAATAGGGACATGGCGCGGTCACACGCGCTGCACTTGGCTCCATCACAGCTTCGAGCTGTGCGGTCGAATAACCGTGTTTTTGCTCTGTCGCATGCGTTCGCACTATTTCGCCGGGCAGTGCAAACGGGACGAACAGAACTTTGCCTTCCGCGCGCGCCAGTCCCGCGCCTCCGTAAATCGCCTTTTCGATACGCAGCTTCATTGGTTCATTTATCTCCGCCTCAGGTAATTTTTACCACGTTGGCAGAACTCAAATCCCGAATCCATCACAACGAAGAGCTCGCAAGTGCGTGAATCAGAATGAACTGCCTGAGCCGGGATGTGACTCACGAGGGCGTAAGGAAATCGAGATGCATATCCTGAGAGTGGGTTATCAAGTGGCTCTCTGGCGGGAAAAGGGCAATTTACCTTAGCCCGGTTTCGCTTGACGGACTCGCAAGGAGGGGTCCTGCAGCGGACGGAAGAATGAAACCGGGCAGAGACTGAATCTGCCGGGACCCGAGGTCAATCATTTCCAGCGTGCCGCCGCCGCTGGGATTTGCCAATCTGTTTCGAAGGAGACAGCATGAGGAAACCAAGAAGGCTCGTCATCGGCCTCGCGGCAGTTCTTGTGTCGTGCCTCTTCGTCGGTGTGTCTGCGATGGCCGATACGATTTCATTTCAAGGAACCAAAGGAACTTTCTCCTTTGGCAACACAACCTCCAGTTCGCTTGTGACTCCTGGAGCATCGATCACTGGTATATCCGACTTGGTGAATTCCGCACTGGACGTCTCAGTTCAGGGTGGATTGATAACCCTCACCAGCGGCGCCGCCAAAAGCATGTGCAGCAGTGCCACCTGCTCCGTGGTTTTTGGGACCGGTGGAACACTAACCCTCACAGGTGGAGTTTCGGCGCTCGGCATTCCGGCAGGAACGACGCTCGTGACCGCTACTTTCGCTGACGGATCGAGCACGTTCTTTTCAACTGGTACCGGCACCTTCGGCGGCGATTTAACCTCGCTGACCGTCAACTCCATGATCCTCTCGTATTTCAAAATTACCGGGGCCAGAGGTTCCGAGGCCCAGACCTTTACGGGAGTGACGTTCAACTCCAGCAAAGGGTTCCACGGCGAAGTCGGCACCTCCGGTTTGACTATTTCCGGTATGACACCGTCCGTTCCCGAGCCAAGCTCCTTGAGCCTGTTCACGCTTGCGCTAATCGCGCTTGGCCTGGTCGTCACCCGCCGTTTCCCGAAGAAGGCTCGCGTTTCCTAATCGGGGATGGCGTTGCAACAAAAAGCTTGCGAGTCAGGCTCGTCAGCGGGACGTCATTGTTTGAGCCCGCTGGAGGTCACTCCATCAGTTGCGGATCGAATTCGCTTCGATCTTATTTAAGGGCTGCGTTCGCTGAGGCGAACAGCGGGCGCAGCCTTATTTCCTTGCGAAGGGCATCAAGTTCTGCCGTCCTCCGCGTCTTTGCAAAAGGCCGTTGACCCTATTCACAGGTTTTTACCCTGGGTTACGGCGCAGGGGGCGCCTGAACAAGGCAGAACATCCGCCAAAGCGTCAGCACCGCCGACGGTGAAATGATCCAAAGGGTCAGTCGAACGATGTACCAGAAAAGGGACTGCCGGCGCAACTTCTCAGGCCAGATGATGAAACAGAAACAAGCCGGATTTTCCTCCTACCACGATGTCCAGGCGGCCGTCGCCATCAATATCCACCACGGCCACCTGCATTCCACCGCCGGTGCGCGTGCTGTATTCCACGACGTGCCGCTTCCATTTCACAGGATCGCTCGCAGTAAGCTGCTCGTACCAGTAGACGCCGAGTGGCTCGTTGGCTCCCGGATCGTGGTCATGGGCGTAATAGCGCTTGCCGGTAACGAGCTCGAGCCTTCCATCGTGGTTCAAGTCCGCCAACGTCATCGCGTGTGCTTGCGACCAGGCATTATCGATCACGTGCTTGGTCCAGCTTCGTTTCCCAGCGGCTGCGCGCTTTTGCTCGTACCAGAAAATGCCATAATCGTGCGCGCTGGTTGTAACCAGGTCTGCCAGGCCATCTCCATTCACGTCTTGCGTGTAGATAAAGCCGGCCATGCCCAGATCGAATTCGTCATGAAAAAGCCACTTACCGTGCCGGGGGTCTGCCGGCGCTTCAAACCAGCCTTGAGGCGTGATGATATCCGTGCGGCCGTCGCCATTTACATCTCCGGCGCCAATTCCGTGGCCGTAACTCTTCGGACTGACCTCATGCTTGATCCACGCGTTTGATGCGCCAGGGCCCGCCAGCTCGTACCAAGTCAAAGGGAAATTGCGATTGCCAAATTGTGGCAGAAGCTGGAGCGGCCTGCCCGTGTTGAGCAGATCGACGAGAAAGACGAATTCGACGGGCGAGCCGGACTCGATCAGATGCTCGCGCCATGGCTGTTTTTTCCCTGCGGGATTCTCCCACCAAGTCAGCGGTTTTGACCAATAGGAACAAGTGACAATGTCCGGATAGCCGTCGCCGTTGACGTCAATCGCGAGGTCGCTCAGATCTTCCAGGTAATCGAAAGTGTAGGGCAGCTCGCGGAACTTGTGCCTGATAAAATGCGGCCCGCTACCCGGTTCGTGCGGCAATTGTTCGTACCAGTTTTCGCCGGAGATGATATCCAACCGGCCGTCGCGGTTCATGTCCACAACGGCCACAGCTTCGCTCATGCCCAGATCCAACGTGTACTTGCGGAAGGCGATGGCGTCGTCTCCGGCGGGCGTGCTTTCGAGCGGTAGGGCGCCGCCGGGCTCACCGGACGCAGCGGACAACGGCTTCGCTCGCAAAGTTCCGGAGGAGAGGCCGGCGACACCCGCAGAGATAGCGCCTGCGGACTTCAGAAATTTCCGCCGGCGCCATGCCGTGCTTTCGTTCATCACGTCCCTCCATCAATTCAGTCCCAGCTCGCTGCTGAGGGTTTTGATGAACCGCAAGCCTTGCTCCGCGAGAGCATCGCCCGAAGAAGCGAGATCGCGCCAGATGGCGGCTGCCGCAGCCAATTCCGGCCCAGGCCTGGCAAAGGATTCGATGGTGAGCCAGCCGTTGTAGCCTGCGATCTTGAGTGCGGAGAATATTCCTCGCCAATCCGTGTGGCCGGTGCCAGGGATGCCCCGGTCGTTTTCTGAAACATGCACGTGGCTCAAGTCCTTGGCTACAGCAAGGATCGCTTTTGCCGGGTCGCGCTCTTCAATGTTTGCGTGAAACGTGTCAAAGTGAATGCGCACGTTCGGCTCACCCACGTCGTGAATCAGTTTCACAGCGTCTTGGAGGGTATTCAGAAAATAAGTTTCAAACCGGTTGAGCGGCTCAATGGCAAGCGTGACGCCGAGTTCCCGCCCGCGAGTTGCGGCGCTGCGGAGTGACTCGCAGGCCCACTGCCATTCTTCCTCGGTTCTCCGCGTTCCCGTCATCACTCCAAGTCCGGCATAGAGCGGTCCGCAGATGAGCTGCGCCCCCAATTCCGCCGTCCGCTCGATGCACGCCCTCAACAAGCGCGCGCCACGCGCCCGCACCTCGGGCTCGCGGCTCACGAGGTTCGCTTGCTTCGGAATGACGCTGCAGGTGGTTCGCTCGAGCTGGAGATCGTCAAGCATGCGCTTAACCGAATTGAGTTCCGCGGGTTCTTCTGGCGAGAGGTAAAGCTCCACGCCGTCGAATCCCCAATTTTTGATGCGCGAAAACAGGGCTCGCTCGGACCGACCCACTTGCGTAGTCCACACCAGCGTATTGATGCCGAACTTCATGATGTTTCTCCGCCCTCGCTTTCCATAATCTTTTTGATCCTGCATCCCGAAAAAGCAGAGAGATAAGTATTGCCTTGGTACCGCAAATCCTGGTGGATGCCGATGGCGGACGTATAATATCCGTTCACGGTCATATCCTTAAGCCTAGCAAAAAATCGCTCGAGCTCGGTTTCCGGCCTGCCCTCATTTGTTGCGGCTTTGGCCAGCGCCGCTTCAAGCGACGAACGGCCGGCTTCTTCACGAAGCAGGCGCAATTCGTCGCGCCAGCGCGCCTTCACCCTATTGCCGCTCGTGGCCACCATCAGATCCGCAAACAGGCTTACTTGCGCCTCATGCGCGCCTGGGGAGTGATGATCCGCCGGGATGATTATTTCCATCGCCTGGTCGGCCAGCTCGTTTTCTTCCGTAGTGAAGAAGCGCAAGCGGTAATGCTTTGCCCGCCACGCCGTGCCGGGTGGCAGCGCCACAGCTTCACCGAGCGTCGGCGCGAGCGCGCCCAGGGCCACAATTTGAATTGCTTTTCGACGTTTCATCATGCCTCACAATTCCCCACGCCGTCGCTGCTCCTTGATGTAATCCGCCGCGCGTAGCGAGAGCGCCATGATGGTGAGCGTTGGGTTCTTCTCGCTGGACGAGGTAAAGCAGCTTCCATCTGTGACGAAGAGGTTCTTGACATCCCGTGACTGGCAAAAACTGTTAAGCGCCGAGGTCTTGGGGTTTGGGCCCATACGAATCGTTCCGACCTCATGGCTGCCAAAGCCGCCCGGGAAACTGCCGAAGTTGGGAAACACGTCCGCCTTCAGATTTGAAAAAATCTCTTCCAGGCTCCGGTTCTTGTCGTGCCACAGAGCCCAATCGTTTTCTGAAAAACGGAAGTGAATTTCGGGAATTGGAATGCCGTACTTGTCCAGCTTGTCAGGATTGGTCGTGACGCGGTTTTCAGGCCGTGACTCGATTTTGCCGAACGGGCCGAGCATCAGGTAGCCTGTCTGCATGCGCCGCACACTCTCTTTATAGGCAGCGCCGTAGCCATGTACGCGCGTGGCATGGTGAGGAAACATGTAGTTTGCATAATTCACCTGAATGCCCCATCCGCCCACGTAATCTTTTTTCCTTTCCAATTGGTTGTAGCGGGGCACGTAGACGTGATCCGTAGCGCCGTCCTGGTTCCACGGCGTCAGGCCCTCCAGTTCTTTTAGGTAGCTCTCCGCTCCGCCGCCCTGGTGGCCGCTAAGGTAGCGCCCTACCACGTCATTGGAGTTTCCCAGCCCGTTCGGATGTTGCGGCGACCGCGAATTCAGCAGCAGGCGCGCGGATTCGATGGTGGCGCAACAAACCACCACGATCTTCGCTTGCGCTTGCTTGTCGTTGTGCGCTCCCCGGTCGACGTAGGAAACGGCGCGCGCCAGCCCTTCCCGGTCCACCAGAATCTCCCTGGCGACGGCGTTCGTGCGCAGAGTGAAATTCCCCGTCGCGCGCGCCTTGGGAAGCATGCAATCCGGCGAAGTGAAGATCACCTCAACCATGCATCCGCCGTCCATGCAATGGCCGCAATAGTGGCAGGGCGGTCGGCCATCGTAAGGCACCGTATTCAGCGCCTTGCGTACAGAGATCATTGGAATACGCATCTTCTTCAGCGCGCGATGCAGGATGTGCTCGCTGCATCGCCAGGGGATAGGCGGCATGTAATGTTTACCGGCCGGCAGGATTTCCAGATGGTCATCTTCGCCGCAAAGGCCGACGATTTGCTCGATCCGGTCGTAATAAGGCTCAAGTTCTTCGTAGGTAAGCGGCCAATCCTCCTCAAACCCTTCGAGCGACCGCGTGCGGAAATCGAGGGCCGCGTAGCGGAGCGCAACGGCATTCCAATGAAGCGTTCGGCCGCCCAGAACCCGGATCCGATCCACGCTCACCGGATCGGAGCGCTCGTAGACAACCGGAGAAATGTCGTTCGGATAAAACAAGGCCTGCTTTTCATCTCGAAATCCACGATAGGGCAATTGATAAGGCCATAATGTGGACAAAAAGTGGGATGGGTCGACTTCGGCGCCGGCTTCGAGCATCAAGACCTTCGCTCCGCCCTCACAAAGCTCCTTGGCCACCACGCCGCCCGCCGCGCCCGATCCCACGATGCAAACGTCATAGTTTGGTGTGCCACCCATACTTTCATTCTCCTATGGGACCACTTGTGAGCCGCGCGCTTGCTGCTTTCAGGAACACGCCTACTCAGGCCACAGTGCAGGACGCTGTGTTCATCGCCGTGTCGAACTGAGTGATCTATGGTACTCCATCTCTCAAAGCGAGGCGCCAAGATGCCGGGATGATCTCCGCTCATTGTTCGCAATAGAGCAGTCGAAAGCTCCAGCACGGAGTTGGCAGCAAGGCGGGAAGGCAGATCCGTGAAAATCTCCGCGCTGAAACAGTCTGCGGGAAAACTCAACGCCGCCGCGAACGTAGCGCCGGCATCTTGCCGGCCTCCGTTGAATTGAGGGGAGTTGCCGGCTGGAAGCCGGCGCTACGTCAACTCCCGAAAGAGTTTTTCCGCAGCCTGTGAAAGGCGTAGGGTGAAAGGGTGGCGCGTGCTGCCGCAGAGAGTTGAAGGTATGCGTTGCTCACCACAATACCCGGCGTGGCATGAGCGATGCGCGCCTGAGAAGTTGCGCGGTGGGGCGCGCTTCAACTTCCACAAGCACGCGTTTCGCGCGTTTCCGGAGTCGCAATGCGGCACTACGACGAGTGCCAAGACCAAAGGTTCGGCGGCCGCCATCAGCCGCCTACGAGTTTCCAGGCATCATCTTACCGTTCCCCGTTGGCGCCGCTTGCAGCGATGCCATTCGCGTTCCCGAGGTTCACCACTTCGGCCAGGGTGGTGGTCTCGAGGAAATGAAGGAGTTGCTCCCGGATGCCGTGCCAGGCGCTGTGGAGCGCGCAGGCTTTGTCGCAGCCGCAGGCATGATCCTCAATCAGGCATTGCGTGAGGACTTGGCTGTCTCCAAGAGAGTTCAGAATCTGTTTGATGCTGATCTCGGAGGGCGGCAACAGCAGCCCGAAGCCACCGCGCGTCCCTCGCCGGGAGCGCAGGAGATTCGCCCGCCGCAGGTCCAGCAACACCTTGGAGAGGAATGGAGCAGGGATGTGCTCGTGCGCAGCAATTTCGTTTGCGCCGGCGAGTCGTCCCTGGGGCAACGTGGCAAGGTAACTCAGTGCGCGAATTCCGTAAACGCTGGGTCTTGAGAAAAGCATGATAGACACCTCCACATGACTTGGCTATCCTCAATTCATGAATTTGCATCTTTGCCTGGAGAGGGTCAATCGCTCGCTTGTCCCATAGAAGGGTATTTTTGTCACGGAGGGAGATTGGATGCTCGAGCGGGAGTTATTTGAGTTTCTGGACTCGACCTCTGACGCGGCGTACACGGTAAACGAGCGCGGATTGATCTGCTCGTGGAACCACGCGGCGGAAGGCTTTTTCGGATATGCGGCCCGGGAGGTGATCGACAAGCCGTGCGCCCAATTGTTCAAAGGGCGCGATGCGCTAGGCACTCCAGTTTGCGCGGAGCAGTGCGCTGTCCTTGATTCTGCGTTGCATGGCCGCGAAATCGGAAATTACGATGTAGAAGTTCAGACGAAATCGGGAAAGCGGGTTTGGGCGAATATCTCCATTCTCGTCTGGATCGATAAGCGGACGAACCGGCGTCTCGTGGTCCATCTCGCCCGGGACATCGGCAAGAGAAAGGCCCGCGATGACCTGGCGCAGCGGCTGGTTGCCGTAGCGCGCCAGATTTCTTCCCTCCAGGGCGAAAGTGAACAACTTGCCCCCGTGATGCCGCTTACTCCGCAAGAGCGCAAGGTCCTGCGCCTGCTGGCGGAAGGGAAAGCACCCGCAGCGGCGGCGCGAGACCTCAACATTGCGCCCCACACGCTGCGCAACCACCTCCATCACGTCAACCTGAAGCTTCACACGCGCAACCGGCTGGAAGCCGTCGTGAAAGCGACACGGCACAGATTGATTTAATCGGAGTTAAAACAGCCGGAAGGTGACTTCAACGTCGACTCGAACGGCGACGGGATGATCGTTGCGCATCGCTGGCCTGAACTTCCAGGTCTTCACGGCCTTAACCGCATTTTCATCCAATCCCAAACCCAGTGGTCTGACCACCTGAACGTCCTCGACGTTGCCCTGTGCGGTAACGATAATGGAGAGAACGTCCGTGCCTTGATATTTGGCTTCACGGGCTCTTTCCGAATATTGCGGTTCGGGCTGGTAAATTGGAATCGGGCTGCTGACATCTCCGCCGGGGCTAAACACACCGTTGCCGTAGCCGGCATCGCTGCCCGGCCCAAATCCTGCCCCGTTACCCGGTCCGATTCCAGTGCCACTGCCGGTACCCATCGAAGGAGGGCCAGGGAGACCATTGGGATTGCCCCACACGTTCATCGCGACATCCGGAAGCTTGATCTGTGGCGGGCCCAGAAGCGTTGGAGTCATCGGGAGCTTGGGCTGGGTAATCGTCACCTTTGCTACGGGTGGTGTGAATTGACGCCAGGAGAACTTCGGCGCCTCACCCTTCGAAGCAGGCGTAGGAGACCTGTCGCCTCCGCCTCCGCCTCCTAATTTTTTCAGAGCGGGCGGCATGGAAACGTCCGGCATGTTCAGCATCACTTGAGTGAGCTGAGTGTTGTTGGGAATCGACATAGGCTCAACATGAACGAGCGAAGGCATGATCACCATCGCCAAAAGGAATGCAACGATCAGGATACTGTTAACGCCCGAATACCACTGAGGCTTGTAATCCTGCCAGATGTCCTGAACCTCAATTGGCTGAGAGGTGATGGGAATCGACGGCGGTTCCGGTTTTTCGAAGAGGCTGCGAAACGATTCGATGAGGCTGCCCAGCGGAGAACTCATCTCAGAGACGGGCAGGCGCACCTCGCCCCGGTAGTATTCTTTCGGAACGGTGAGCTTAGGGCCGCGGGTGACCTCTTTGATTTGCTGCCAAAGCGAACTGAGCAAGGAGCCGGACTCAAGCTGGACCGCGTGAAAGGACGGCTCGCCGGGATTACGCTGACTCCCGGGGCCGACAGGCTTGCCACTACCGCGTACCGAATCCGTGGTTGACATCCAGACCTTCAATCGGGGGGCGGAATCGAGCTACGCATCTCCGTGCGCACTCTCTGCCTCAATCTTGCCCCTTTCAGGAGATGTTCTACGACCGAGGGGAGTTGCCCTTCCAAGAAAGCAGGCCCACCGGTCCTCCTTTCGCTTCTTTCCGGGCACAACCAGCTTCATTCTAACACACCGCCCGGAAGAGAAAAATCGCTTGATTCCGCCGCAAGCGTAAGCCGCTCGTTCGGCTGAGTTTCCCACACTGCAGCGCCCGGCTCACAAAACAGCATCCGAGACCGCCGGGGCGTGATCGGCCACGCGGCTTCCTTCCTGCATTCGGTAAAAATGGTGCAGCGGCAGGCGGCCCGGCCCCGTGGAGAAAGCCTTGCGGATGGCCTCGGTCACATAAGCCTTGGCCAGCACGATAGCGTCGCGGAGTTGCCGTCCCAGGGCAAGGTTGGAGGCGATGGCCGAGGAAAACGCGCAGCCGGTCCCGTGGGTGTTATCCGGTTTGACTTTATCACCGGCGAACGTTTCGCAGGTGATGCCGTCACAGAAGGCATCGACGGCGCGATCTAAATGCCCGCCGGTCACCACCGCAGCACGTGCTCCCATCTCCACCAGTCGCCGGGCCGCAGCCTTCATCTCCTCGACGTTGCTCACTTTCATGGAAGTTAGCGCAGCGGCCTCCTCCAAATTGGGCGTGACGACGGTTGCCCGCTCGAGTAACCGTTCCCGCAACACGCGAACCCCTTCTCCATCGAGCAGTTCCCGTCCGCTTGAGGATCGAAACACGGGATCAAGAACAATCGGAATCGGCGCCCGATTCACCAGAGCCTCGTACACCACCTCCGCGTTGGCCGAAGTCCCTAGCATGCCGATCTTAACGGAGGCGATTCGGCCGTCTGCGAACAAAGCGTCAATGCTTTCACGGAGCTGCTGCGCCTCCACCGGGTAGACGCCGCTCACGGTTTGTGAGTTTTGAACGGTGAGGGCTGTAATAGCGGCGACGCCGTAACAATTATGCGCCGCAAACGTTTTGAGGTCAGCGGCAATTCCGGCACCAGCCGACGGGTCAAAACCTGCAATGGCCAAAACAACGGGTGAGGCTGCCGGAGAAGATGAGTGGTTCGACGGCGCGTTCACGAGCTTCCTGGGTCCTTCTTCAATCGCTACGCTTATGCGATTATAGAATCCGTGCGGGGAATGTCAACAAAAGACTTTAGCAGTTTGATGAAGACCTTTCCGGTTGCCTGTCATCCGCGCCAAGCGGAGAATCCCGGCATTTGTTCCCAAAGCGATACAGAGATACTTGGGCACGCTCAGCATGGCAGACTGACGTTTTTCGGCAACCGGCCCGGGGGAAATGCCGGCCGGCTAACCCAGCACCACATCCGGATGATAAATGTTGCCTGTGACGTGGCGTGCGATGGCGATGAGGCGTCGATCCGCACTGAGGATTTTCAAGAGTGTCGTAACGGGCGCTGTTCCGGGCTTGTCGGCGCGCTGGAGGATGGCGTGCCCCAGCTCGAACGAGTGGCCGTGGCGCACGTTCGCTTCTTCCCGGGCGCGCACGATCAGTTCCAGGCATTCGGGCAGGAGAGCCTCGGGTGGAATCAGCACGCTTTCGAGCGCTCCTTGCTTCACGGTCTCTTCCAACCGCTCGAGTGAGATTGTCCGACCTTCCTTGAATTCCGCCACGGCTGTTCGTCGCAGGCTGGCAAGGTGGGAGGGACACTGCAGACGCTGTCCGATATCGTGCGCGAGCGATCGGACATAAGTGCCTCCAGAGCATTCCACAGCGAATCGGGCCGTGTCACCTGACTCCTCATAGGCCAGAAGTTCCAGCGCATATATTTCTACCTCTACCGGGGCGAGCGAAACCTCCTGGTGCTTGCGCGCAAGCTTGTACGCGCGCACGCCGGCCACACGCTTGGCGGAAAACGGAGGTGGTATCTGCCAGATGCGTCCCGTGAACTCGCGGAAGGCCTTCTCCAGAGCTTGCCGGTTTGGACGGCAGTCGCTCGGCGCCGCCAGGGGCTTTCCGGTGGCGTCGTAGGTATCTGTGGCGAACCCGACGCGGATGGATCCCTCGTAGGCTTTGCGTGATTTCAAGTAGAACTGGGCAAAGCGCGTGGCCTTGCCGATGGAGAGCGGCAGGACCCCGGTTGCGAAAGGATCAAGCGTGCCAAAATGACCCACGCGGCGTGTGCCGAGAATGCGGCGCACCCGCGCCACCACATCGTGTGACGTGAACCCTGCCGGTTTATCGATCACCAGAACGCCGGAGATTTCCTGGTCCATAAAATCAGCAATCTGCAGCCAGCAAACAGCTTTCAGCTAACAGCTTTCAGCACTCCCGTCTTCGCCTCGGCCGGTGGTTGGCTCGCCGGTAGGCTATGTTGAGCTTCCGAACTGGCTGCCAATAGCTGGCTGCTGATTGCTGATAGCTGATTGTTCACGCCTTACTGTTTCTCTTCGTGAAGCTTTTCGATAAGTTGTTCGAGTCGAAGGGCTTCTTCGGGACTGCGATCCAGAACGAACGCAACCTCCGGCACGCGCCGCAGCCGCAGCCGGCGGCCGATCTCGTGGCGGACGTAACCTGTGGCCCTTGCCAGTCCTTCAAGCGTTTGTTGCCTGGCGCTCTCATCGCCCAGCACACTGACGAAAACCCGGGCAAACTGGAAGTCCGCGCTCAGCTCCACCCGAGTGACGGTCGTAAACCCGATTCGGGGATCGCACAACTGCCGGTTGACGAGATCCGCTACGTCTTCACGAATCTGGTCAGCCAGCCGGTCTGCCCGATGCGAATTGCTCGGCATAGCTTGATTGTACCCGGACGGGAGTCTATAGATTCGCTCCCATCTTGTCGTTCAGGAAGTCGCGTATCTTTCGAAGAGACGAATAGATCTCAGGAAGGCGTGAATAGGCCGCCGAGGCTTTGAGCCACCGCGTATGCTCGATGGCGGGTGAGCCTGAAACAATGCTATGGGCAGGGACATCTCCAGGCACGCCGGACTGCGGCGTCACCACTGAATGGTCGCCCACCGTTAAGTGGCCGGCGAGTCCAACCTGCCCTGTAAGAATCACGTTCTTGCCTACCTTGGAGCTGCCAGCCAACCCCACCTGGGCGCAAAGCAGTGTATTTTCGCCGATATCGCAGCCGTGGCCCACCTGAACGAGATTATCCACCTTCACGCCACGACGCAGCCGGGTGACGCCAACGCTTGGGCGATCGATGCAGGAATTCGCCTGGATTTCAACCCCGTTCTCGATAACCACCGGCCCGGGCTGCAGAATCTTGCAATACGAGCCGTCCGCCTGCCGCGCAAAGCCGAAGCCGTCCGCTCCCACAACCACTCCATTCTGCAGAACCACGTCGTCACCGATTTGCACGCTTTCCCGAACCACCGCGTGAGAATGGGCAAAGAATCGATCGCCGATTCTCGCGCCGGAATAAATCATCACAAAGCCTTTCAGCACGCAATCATCACCCATCAGGACGTCTTCTTCGATCACGCAATGCGGCCCTACCGAAGCGTTGTGGCCAAGCTTGACGCCGGGGGCAATCACAGCGCTCGGATGAATGCCAGGCTCCGGCCGCGCCGGCGCATGGAACAACTCGATGGCGCGGGCAAAAGCCAGATAAGGGTCATCCGCCCGCAACAGAGCGCGCCCTGAAAGCCGGACCTCTCGGCGCACAATCACGGCGCCCGCTCCCGTTTCCACCGCCTTTTGGACGTATTTCGGATTAGCGAGGAACGACAATTCGGCAGGGCCTGCTTCTTCCAAACCCGCAACTCCCGTGATTTCCATCTCCGCCGGCCCTTCCAGGCTGCATTCAATGCGGCCAGCCACTTCGCCAAGCTTCATGGGTCGCCTCTCTTCTGCCGATAGACTCTTCGACCCTCCGGAGGGGTCCAGTCATGCGCGGCAGCGCGTAGAATTCACTGTCCACTGAGGCCATCTTGTCTCGTGATGAAACTATGAAGCAAGAACGCCGCCCGAGGGGTAAAGTCCAGATTCTTATTGCTGACCGTGAACCCATTTTCCGCATGGGCCTTCGCCGGGTCTTCGGCGCCGAAGAGAGCCTGCGCGTCCTCGCGGAGGCGGAGACCGAGCCTCAAGCCATTCACTTTGCCCGCCAACTCAAGCCCGATCTCATCTTTTTCCAGTCGGAAATGATTCCTGAGAAGGCCGCTGGCTGGGTCGCACGCCTGCGTGCGGCCTCGCCCGGCTGCAAAATTGTCGTGACGTCGGCTGCACTGGCCGACGGTGAGCACCTTCGTTTAGTCAAGGCAGGAGTTTCGGGCGTAATCCTGAAGTCCGTTGAGCCGGCCCTCTTTGTGAAGTGCGCACGCAAAGTGGTGGAAGGCGAGGTCTGGCTCCCTAAGCAGAAGGTTGCAGAAATGGCTCGCCAACTGGGCGACACGCCATTAACTATTCCACGTCCGGTAGACATGCTCACCCACCGGGAAAAAGTGATTATCAGCTACCTGGTGCAAGGATGGCGAAACCGTGAGATTGCCCAGCATCTTGCGATCAGCGAGCAGACTGTCAAAAACCACCTGCGCGCCGTCTATGACAAAGTGGGAGTCTCCGACCGCCTGGAGTTGGCTCTTTACGTCATCTACCAGCGGCTCGACCTTTCCGAAATCTCGACCAGAGCGCCACTCCCTGAAGATAAGCCGAGCCGCCAAGTGCTGGCACACAGCCATGCATGAAGTCAGCTTTCGGCAACGAGCCAACACCCATCAGTATTCAGCCAGCTCGCCGTCCTCCGGCCGGAAGTTGGATCCTGCTTGCCGATGACTGAGATCTGGGTTCCGGCGGCTAATCTCCTTCCACAAATGTCGCCAAATGGCGCAATCGCTCGTGGCGCCGCTTCAAGATCTCTTCCACCGGCAGAGACGAGAGCTCGTTAAGCGCAGCGAGCAGCAGGGAGCGCAACAGCTCAGCCGCAGCCTTCGGGTCTCGATGGGCGCCTTCCGGAGGCTCTGGCGCAATTTCGTCAACGATGCCGAACCCGTATAGGTCCTCTGCGGTCAGCTTGAGCGCGCGCGCCGCTTCCTCCTTGTGATCCCAGTCGCGCCACAGAATCGACGAGCAGCTCTCAGGGGGGATCACGGAATACACGGCATTGGCCATCATGATCACTTTGTCTCCGATCGCAATCGCCAGCGCGCCCCCGCTTCCTCCTTCGCCATGAATGACCACCACGATGGGTACCGCGAGCTTGGGAATCTCTTTAAGATTGTGGGCGATGGCTTCTGCCTGGCCTCGCTCTTCGGCGCCGATTCCCGGATAGGCCGCCGGGGTGTCCACCAGCGTAATAATCGGCAGCCCGAATCTCGCCGCCAGCCTCATCAGGCGAAGCGCCTTCCGATATCCCTCCGGCTTGGCCATGCCGAAATTCCTGGCCACTTTCTGCCTGGTATCGCGCCCTTTCTGATGTCCCACAACCACCACGGGCCTTCCCTCGAGCCGCGCCAAGCCCCCGACGATGGCAGGATCGTCACCATATCGGCGGTCGCCATGAAGCTCGGTGAAGTCCGAAAATAAGTATTCAATATAATCGAGAGTGTAGGGACGCTGGGGATGCCGGGCGAGCAAAACGCGCCGCCAAGCGTCATGGGAGCTGGCTGCGCTGCCTGGGCCGGCGCGCAAAGATTCCAACTGCCACCGAAGGCGATCAATTTCCTCGCGGCTGGCTGCTGTCGGCGTGCCCGCTTCGAGCTCCGCAATCTGCGTTTCTAGCTCCTGCTCGGCTGAGCTGTGGTCGTCTCGGTCAGGCATGCTCTATTCTTCGATTGCGGCTGCGCCCTTGCCTATTGTGGCTTCGAGCGCGGCCAGAAGCGCCGCATCTGCGTTCACGCCCTCCGGACGTCGCGCGCGCAGCCGCACCTTAAATTCTTCCGGGCGGGAGAGCTCGAAAATGACGGGACAATCTCCTGGATGAGCGCCGAGAAGATTTTCAAGCCGCTCCACCAGGCCGTCTATGGGCTGCGCCAAGTTGAGGCGGATGACGAGCTGTGGCTTATGGCGGGCGAGAGCTTGATCGAGAAGTTGCGCCTCACTCACCACAATTTTCGGCCGCGAGTTCTCTTCCACTCGCACCCGGCCGCGGACCAGGACGGCAGTATCCTGCTTCATGACGGTGCGAACGGCCTGCAAAGTTTGCGGAAATACCAACAAATCTGCCGTGCCACGATCGTCTTCGAGCACGGCGCTCGCCCAAAGGTCGCCCTTCTTGCTCGGCCGGATCCGCACCGCAGTTAAAATTCCAGCCAACGTCACGTTGTCGTCATGCGCGAGCTCCTCAACGGAGGACGTATTAAATGACGTGACAGAGGTCAGGGCGCGCCGGTATTTTTCGAGCGGATGCCCCGTAACATAAAAGCCCAGCACTTCCTTCTCGCCGGCCAACTTTTCAGCCTCCGGCCATTCGGAAACCTCCGGTAGCGGAATGGAGCGGACCGTTACGGGCTCGCGAGCGTCTCCAAACAATCCACCTTGCCCGGCCGAAGCCTGCCGTTGGCGGTTCTGGCCGAGTTCCATGGCGCGGTCGAGCGCCGCCATCATCTGCGACCGGTGCGCTCCAAGTGAGTCCATCGCTCCCGCCTTGATAAGGCTTTCGATCACACGCTTGTTGAGCAGCCGAAGGTCGACTTGTTCGCAAAATTGATAGAGGCTGTCAAAGCGTCCCACTCTCTTTCGTGCTTCCAGCACAGAATCGATGGCTGCCTCGCCCACGTTCTTGATGGCCGTGAGGCCGAAGCGGACGCTATCGCCTGAAGGCGTAAAGGAGCGATCGCTGGAGTTGACGTCGGGAGGGAGAATGCCAATGGCCATGTCGCGGCATTGGTTCAGGTAATGCGTAAGTTTATCCGGGTTGCCGATTTCAGCCGTCAGCAACGCAGTCATGAACTCCACGGGATAATGAGCTTTGAGGTACGCCGTTTGATAGGCAACGAGGGCGTAAGCGGCCGAATGAGACTTGTTGAAGCCGTATCCGGCAAACTGTTCCATTAGATCGAAAAGCCGCTCAGCCTTTTTCGCGGGAATTCCATTCTGCGCGGCCCCGGCAAGGAATTTGGCGCGCATGGCCACCATCTCTTCATGCTTTTTCTTACCCATGGCGCGCCGAAGCACGTCCGCCTCACCCAACGAAAAACCGGCCACGGCAGCCGCAATCTGCATCACCTGCTCCTGATAAACAATCACGCCATAGGTTTCTTCGAGAATCTCCTCGAGCTTAGGGAGATCGTAGGTTACCTTCTTCCGGCCCATCTTTCGCGCGATGAAGTCATCAATCATGCCGCCTTGAATGGGGCCGGGGCGGTAGAGGGCGTTCAGGGCCGTCAAGTCCGCCAGGCGCGCAGGCTTCACGCGGCGAAGGATGTCCGTCATCCCGCGGCTCTCAAACTGGAAGATGCCGCCAGTCAGCCCCTTGCCCAACAGGTCATAGGCATCAGCATCATTCAGGGGAAGATGAGCGAGGTCAACACTTTCGCCGCGCGTCGTTTCAATCAACTTCACGGCGTCGTGCAGGATCGTGAGGGTGGCCAGTCCGAGGAAATCCATCTTAAGCAGGCCAATATGCTCGAGATCGTCCATGGCATATTGCGTGGTAATTTCGTCTTTCCCGCTCTTATACAGTGGGACCAGCTCACGAAGAGGCTGAGGGGAAATCACCACGCCTGCCGCATGCGTGGATGCATGACGGGCCAGACCTTCGAGGCTCATGGCGACGCTCAGAAGATCGGCCACCTTCGGATCGCTCTCTTTCATCAGCCGTAGCTCGGAAGACTGTTTGAGCGCTTCTTCCAGGCTGATGTTCAACACGGCTGGCACTTGCTTCGCGATGCGGTCCGCCTCAGCGTAAGGAATGTCGAGGACGCGGGCCGCATCGCGGATGACGGCCTTGGCGCCCATGGTTCCGAACGTAATAATCTGGCAAACGTTTTCCCGCCCGTATTTTTCAGTCACATACTCGATGACTTCACCTCGCCGGCGCATACAGAAGTCAATATCGATATCGGGGAAACTGATGCGCTCGGGGTTTAGAAATCGCTCGAAAAGCAGGTCGTATTGGAGGGGGTCAATATCCGTAATGTGGAGGGCATAAGAAACCAGGCTTCCGGCCGCCGAGCCTCGTCCCGGACCTACCGGAATCCACTTCTCACGCGCGAACCGGATGAAATCCCACACAATCAGAAAATAGCCTGCAAACGTCATCTTCTGGATCAGGGCAATCTCCCGGTTCAGCCGGTCCTCATAAGCTTCGAGCGGATAGCGCAACTGTCCCGCCTCGCGCAATCGCTCGAGTGCTGGACGGCGCTCCTCGAAGCCCAGCCGCGCAACCTTTTCGAAGAAGCTCTCGAGCGTTTCACCCTCCGGCACCTCGAAGCGCGGAAAGACATGCTGCAACTTTCCCAAATGCAGGTTACAGCGCTCCGCGATCTCTATAGTCCGGCTCACCGCTTCCGGGACTTCGTGGAAGACCTCGAGCATTTCTTCCGCCGGCTTGAAGTAGAACTGGTCGGTTGCAAACTTCATCCGGTTCGCATCGCTCAGCGTTTTCCCAGTCTGGATGCACATCAACACTTCTTGCGCGCGCGCGTCGTCACGGGTCAGATAGTGGCAATCGTTCGTGGCCACCAGGGGGATACCTGTTTCGCGCGACAGGCGGGCAAGGCTTGGATTGATGCGATGCTCCTCCGCCAGGCCCTGGTCTTGAATCTCCAGGTAGAAGCTGCCCTTGCCGAAGATGTCTCGAAAGTCATAAGCTGACTGCCGTGCCGCATCGTACCGGTCGGCGGAGAGAGAGGACGCGATCTCGCCCTTGAGGCATGCAGAAAGACCGATGAGGCCCTCGGCATGATGCGCGAGCAGGTCCTTGTCGACGCGCGGTTTGTAATAGTAGCCTTCCGTGTAGGCGGACGAGGTGAGCGCCATCAGATTGCGGTAGCCTCTCTCGTCTTCCGCGAGCAGCACCAGATGATTCGGCCGGTCCAAATTCGGCGACCGATCGAACCGGTTGGTGGGCGCGATGTACACTTCGCACCCGATGATCGGTTTCACTCCTCGCTTGAGCGCCGCCTCATAAAATTTGACCGCTCCGAACAGGTTGCCATGATCGGTCAGCGCCACCGCGGGCATCTTCATTTCTGCCGCCCGATCCATCACTTTGGGAATGGCGCACGCCCCGTCCAGCAGACTATAATCCGTGTGCAGATGCAGGTGAACGAAGGGTGAGTTCGACATCGAGTTCCATTCTAACAGAGAAATGAGAATTGCAATTGATACCGGAGGGACGTTCACCGATTGCGTGTTCGAACGGGAGGGCCAGCTTTGTGCTTTGAAAGTTTGCTCCACGCCGCGCGATCCCACGCAATCGATTCTTAGCGTGTTGCGCTCGATCGGAGCTTCAAAGCAGTCGCTTCTCCGGCATGGCACCACGGTAGGAACCAACACTCTGCTCGAGCGCAACGGCGCGCGTGTTGCGCTCGTCTCGACTGAAGGTTTTGAGGACGTCATCGCCATCGGCCGCCAGGCGCGGCCGAGCCTTTACGATTGGTTCGATGGTCCTCTCCCGCCGCTCGTTCCGGAAAAACTGCGGTTTCGAATACGCGAGCGGATTGCCTCAAGCGGAGAAATTCTTCGACGGCCGGGCGCGCGCGAGCTTCGGCGCCTTGCCGGGCTCCTGCGCGCGTCTAAAGCCGAGGCGGTTGCGGTTTGTCTTCTGTTTTCATTTGCCAACCCCGCCAATGAGCGCGCCGTCGAAACGGCCCTGCATGGCTTGGGCCTCCCCTTGTCTGTCTCTCACCGCCTCCTGCCCGAATTCCGTGAGTACGAACGCGCCTCCAATTGTGCGGTTAACGCGTACCTCGCTCCCATCATGGGAAGCTATTTGGCCCGGTTGGAAACGGCAGCACGAAAGGAGATTCCCGGGGCGCGAGTGAGCGTGATGCAATCATCGGGAGGGATCATCGCGGCACGCGCCGCGGCGCAGGAGCCCGTGCGGACGATTCTGTCAGGCCCGGCTGGAGGCGTCGTGGGAGCGTGCGACGTGGCCCGCCGCGCCGGAATCGAGCGAATCATCACGTTCGATATGGGTGGTACATCGACGGATGTGGCGCTGGTTGATGGCGTCGGAAGCGGCCCGGTCACCACGCGAGAATCTGAAGTTGCAGGCATGCCCGTCGCCGTACCCATGCTCAGCATTCATACCGTGGGCGCCGGAGGCGGGTCGCTGGCCCGCTTTGATGCCGGTGGAGCGCTCGAGGTGGGGCCGGAATCCGCCGGCGCTGATCCGGGACCCATCTGCTACGGGCACGGCGTGACGCCTACGGTGACGGACGCAAACCTGTTGTTGGGGCGCATCGGCCCCGAATGCTTCCTTGAAGGCGGTTTGAAGCTGGACGCCGTGCGTACGCGCGATTACTTTGATGAAAATCGCGGCCTGATGACGGACTTCAAAGCTCTTGCCGCGGGCATTGTGCGCGTCGTGGAAGCTTCCATGGAAAGAGGGATGCGCGTGGTTTCAATGGAGCGCGGTTTCGACCCTCGAGATTTCACGCTCGTGGCCTTCGGCGGCTCCGGCCCGCTCCATGCCTGCGCCCTTGCCGCGTCGCTGCGAATTCCGCGCGTTCTCATCCCGCGCCTGCCCGGCGCTCTTTCCGCTTTGGGTATTCTAATATCCGATGCGGTCAGGGATTATTCCAGGACCGTCATGGTCCTGCCCGGCAGCGCTGAGATCGTGCGCGCCTTTCTTGAGTTGACGCGCCGCGGCGCTCGGGATATGAGAAGGGAAGGATTGACGGCGATCGCCGTGCGCTCGGTGGACGTTCGGTACGCGGGCCAAGGTTACGAGATTGAAGTGCCATGGACCAAGGACTACGTCTCGCGCTTCCATCGGGCTCATCGCGGCCGCTATGGATATGCGGACGAGCAGTGGCCCATCGAGGTGGTCAACGCGAGGGTGAGGATGATCGCCCGCGCGGAGCCGCTACGGCTTCGGCGCCGGCCATTGCATCCGGGTGACGGCCGGACGGCAATCGTTGGGAAGCGCCCGGTATTCTTTCATCGAGCCTTCGAGCGCGTTCCTGTTTACGACCGCGCCCGGCTTCAACCCGGAGCGCGAATTGCCGGCCCCGCGGTCATTGCTGAATATAGCGCCACCACCGTCGTTCCTCCGGGTTGCATCGCCCGTGTTGATGAATGGGCAAACCTCGCGATCAATATCGTGGCGAAGCCGCTCAGCGCTCGTCATTGAGAATTCCTATGGCCAGCCCTCCACACAAATCAGAGAACTTCGATCCCGTCGAGCTGGCGGTTTTCAAAAGCGCGTTTCATTCCATCGCTGAAGAGATGGGTGCGGCTTTGCGGCGTTCGTCTTTCTCACCCAACATCAAGGAACGACGCGACTATTCCACGGCGCTGTTTGATGGAGCCGGCTGTTTGGTTGCCATGGGCGAGGGTATGCCCGTCCATTTGGGGTCGATGCCGATGTCGGTCCGCGCGGTGCTCGACGCTTTAACGCTTGAACGTGGCGACGTGGCGATGCTCAACGACCCCTACTCCGGAGGAACGCACCTGCCGGATATCACCATGGTGATGCCTGTCCATCTCCGCGGCCGCGCCCAGCCTGCATTTTACGTCGCGAATCGAGCGCACCATGCAGACGTTGGTGGAGCGTTTGCGGGATCGATGGGGCCGGCTCGCGAGATTTATCAGGAAGGATTTCGCGTTCCGCCCGTCAAAGTCGTACGCCGCGAAACGATCCAGCGAGACATTCTGACTTTGTTGCTTCATAACGTGCGCACGCCGCAGGAACGCGAGGGCGATCTCACCGCGCAGATTGGAACGTGCCGCATCGGCGCACGGCGCCTGGAATCCTTGGCAGCTCGTTATGGGTTCGACCGTGTGGCTCGCAATATGGCGGCGCTTCTGGATTATTCCGAGCGGCTGATGAGAGTGGAGCTGAGCCGGTGGCCGGAAGGAGAATTTACCGCGAAAGATTTCCTTGACGATGACGGTATCACCGGCCGGCCGGTTGAAATCCGCGCTCGCATTTCCCTCGATCCGCATCGCGCCTCAGCGCGTGTGGACTTTTCCGGATCCGCCCCGCAGGCTCAGGGATGCGTCAACGCGGTTTATGCAATCACCTGTTCTGCCGTTCACTATGTTTTTCTGTGTCTGCTTCCGGCCGAAGCTCCGCGCAATGCCGGGTTGATGCGGCCTGTCCAAGTGATCGCGCCCTTGGGGACAGTCGTCAATGCCCGGCCGCCCGCAGCGGTGGCCGGCGGCAATGTGGAAACTTCGCAGCGGATTGTGGACGTGGTGTTACGGGCGTTGGCCCAGGCCGCTCCGGAACGCATTCCGGCCGCAAGCTCGGGAACCATGAACAATCTTGCTGTCGGCGGAACGGATTTCCGCACGGGCCGTCCCTTTGCATACTACGAAACGGTCGCGGGAGGAATGGGCGCGCGCCCCGGCCTCGACGGCATTTCCGGCATTCATACTCACATGACGAATTCGCGCAATACGCCCGTCGAAGCGTTGGAGTATGCAGTGCCGATCCGCGTGCGGCGTTACAGCTTAAGGCCTGGTTCGGGCGGGGCGGGGAAGTTTCGGGGTGGTGACGGAATTATCCGCGAAATGGAGTTTCTATCCCCGGCGGAACTTAGCGTGCTTGCGGATCGCCGCCGTTTCCGGCCGTATGGTTTGGCCGGAGGCGCACCGGGCGCCCCCGGCCGCACCCAGGTTCTCTTCAAAGATACCTGGCGGGAGTTGCCCGGCAAATGCAACTTGCAGGTAGAGCCAGGCACGATCCTTCGAATCGAAACACCCGGCGGCGGCGGTTGGGGTAAACGAGACCTTTCGTCTCGAAATCGGCGACGGCAAGGTCGCTAAAACCCTCGCTGGCTTGCCATCTCGCCGTCCAGGACTGAAAGCCAAGCCCTTCCGCACTGGCGTCGGCTGCGCGCCGATCTCGATCGCGCCGTCACGGCTGACCGGTTGGCAAGGGATTGGCCGCCGTGAACTCGGAGCAGCACGGCTTTTCGGCCGGAGAGAATTCCATCAGCTCCACTCTCGTGCCGTCCGGATCGTAGAGGTTGTACTGCCACTTTCCGTCTTTGCCCAGTTGCGGTCCGTGCTGATGGCGGTTATCGAGCCGGTTTTCGGAATCTAGCAGAGTGACCGTTCTCTCCATGTTCACCACGCCCAATGAAAAGTGGTCCAGCACGCCAAGCTCCTGTCTTGATATGTGTGGAGGAATGCCACTGCCGGAAGGGCCGCTCGTCAGCATGTATTCGAGCCAGTCGTGACCGTTAGGAACCTGCTGAGCCACCCAGTCCAGTTTTCCCGGCGCCATGCCGCCATACCAGTAAGGGCGAAAACCCAGCAGCTTCCGATAGAACGTATCTTCCTTCTGACGGCTGTGCACGAGCATCCCCGCGTGGATAATGCGGTGGCCGATCGGGTCCGCGCCGGCCAGCCGATACAGTTCCGCGGTATCCTTGATGGCGAGCAGCCGGGCGGTTGGTTGAGTGAACCCTACCGTATTGCCCTCGGGGTCTTCTACGTGGAACCATACGCTGCCGTCCGCTGCGTGATACACGTCTTGAGGCACGGTGACGCCGTGCGCTCCGAGCCATCGCCGCATGGCGCTGGCGTCGGTGGTGATGTAGGCGATATAGCCCAGCCGGTTCACACCGGCATTGGGCGGCGGCGGCAGAATTTCAATGAACTGTTCCTGGTTCACATAGTACCGGACTCCGTCGGCGTTTTCCGGGTCCGAGCCCTTCTTGAGTCCCAGGTCGTGAACGTAAAAGCGCTCCGCTTCGGACGGACGGCTTGTGTAAAAGGCGACGTGCGAAATACCCAGAATGGGCGGACGCGTCTGGCCGGCGCCGGATAGGGCCAGCAAAAGCACAGCGGGCACGAGCAATCTCGAAGACATGGACACCTCCTCCGCGGCAAACCGGCCGCAATCGAATATTGGACTACTCTAACAGAAAGAGAACAAGCGTGTTTGCCCGAGCGGTTTGTGATAGCATTCCGGCGTGAGAGTAATCTACTGCGATGCGTACGACCTGAATCTGGGCGATCACGTATTTCCCTCGGCGAAATACAGGCTGACCAAAGAAAGGTTACTTCGCGATGGAGTCATTCGGGAAGCAAACATTGTGGCGCCCGAGGCTGCGAGCGATGAAGATATCGCGCGCGTGCATCACCCGGATTACCTCGCGCGGTTGAAGGAAGGGAAGCTTTCCTATGAAGAGCTCTTGCGGTTGGAGATTCCGTACTCGCCGGAAATGGTTCGCGCGGCGTGGCTGGCCGCAGGCGGCTCGATTCTGGCAGGCCGGCTCGCCGCTGAAGACTCGGTTGCGGTGAATCTAACCGGCGGCTTTCATCACGCCTTTCCCGACCACGGCGAAGGCTTCTGTGCCATTCATGATGTTGCCGTGGCCATCCGAAAGCTGCAGCATGAGGGAACGATCGCGCGCGCCATGACGGTCGATTGCGATGTCCATCAAGGAAACGGCACCGCAGCCATTTTTCAGGACGATCGAACCGTCTTCACGTTCTCGATTCATCAAGAGCGTAATTATCCCTATTCAAAGCCGCCCAGTAATATCGATGTGAATCTCGAGGACGGCGCCGGTGACGATGAATACCTCGCCGCTCTCGAGCAGGGCCTCGACCGTGCACTTCGTGAATTCGCGCCTGACCTTATTTTCTATTTGGCAGGCGCCGATCCTTATCGTGAAGATCAGTTGGGTGGCTTGAAGCTGAGCTTGGCCGGGCTGATGGAGCGCGACCGCATGGTTTTCGCGAAAGCGCGAGCGAAGGAGATTCCCGTGGCAGTTACCTTTGCAGGCGGATATGCACGATCCGTGTCGGACACGGTGCGAATCCACGCTAACACGGTCAAGGTTGCTGGAGAATTCGCGGCAGGCCAGTAGCTACGGACAAACCCGCAACCGAACGTTGGCTTTGTTCCGGCAACGAACAACTGACCGCGGACCACGAACGAACAACGACTCTTCCATGCCGGACTCTCGTTATCTGATTGGGCTGATTCAAATGTCGCCGGAAGCTGACCCCAAGGCAAACCTGGCGACGGCGGTCGACCGCGTCCGGGAGGCAGCCGGCGAGGGCGCCAGGCTCATCGTTCTTCCCGAGCTCTTTCGCACGCGTTACTTTTGCCAGCGCGAGGATCCAGCCTGTTTCGACCTGGCTGAGCCCGTCTCGGGCGCGACCACCACAGCGCTCGGCCGCGTGGCGCGCGAACTGGAGGTCGCCGTCATCGCGCCCATATTCGAACGGCGCGCGCCGGGAGTTTATCACAATAGCGTGGCCGTCATTGACGCCTCGGGCGAGGTCGCGGGGCTGTACCGTAAAATGCACATTCCCGATGATCCTGCTTATTATGAGAAATACTATTTCACGCCCGGCGACCTTGGCTTTGAAGCCGTCAGGACAATTGTGGGAAGCGTGGGAACGCTCATTTGCTGGGATCAATGGTATCCCGAAGCCGCGCGGCTCGCTGCGCTTCGTGGAGCGAGCGTACTGGTTTATCCCACGGCTGTCGGATGGCATCCCCACGAGAAGGAGGCGCACGGAAAGGCACAGCTCGACGCTTGGCGCACCATTCAGCGCGCGCACGCCATAGCAAACGGCGTTTTTGTGGCCGCAGCGAATCGGGTGGGCTTTGAAGAATGCGCCGGAGGAGGAATCGAGTTCTGGGGTTCATCCTTCATTGCCGATCCTTTCGGAGTGATTCTGGCTGAAGCTGCGGCTGACAAGGAGCAGACGATCTACGCGGAGATCGATCCTGAACGCATCGAAGAGGTGCGCCGCAATTGGCCATTCCTTCGCGACCGCCGCGTCGATGCTTACGGCGGCATCACCGAGCGCTTTCTCTTTTGATTTCTGATATCTCATCTCCACGTTCTGAGGGCACATGAGCGAGTCGATGCGTGTTTTGGTGACAGGGGGCGCAGGGTACATCGGCAGCCAGACCGCAAAGGCGCTGGCGGAAGCCGGCTTCGAGCCCGTGGTCCTGGATGATTTTAGTTCGGGCCACCGATGGGCGGCGAAGTGGGGCAAGCTGGTGGAGGGCAGCGTCTCAGATGCCGTCCTACTACGCAAAACTTTCCGCGAAAGCCGCGCACGGTCTGTCATCCATTTCGCCGGGGTTATCCAGGTGGGTGAGTCGATGCGCGACCCTCACAAGTATTTTCAAATTAACACCGTGGGCACGATGGCTCTGCTCGAAGCCATGCGCGAAGCGGGCGCCAGGAACATCGTCTTTTCTTCTTCAGCAGCCATATATGGCAATCCGATCAAGGTTTCGATCCCGGAGGATCACCCTGCGCTGCCGGTCAGTCCCTACGGCGAGTCCAAGCTGATGGTGGAGCGCCTGCTCCAATGGTACGGCGTCGCCTATGGCCTTCAATGGATGGCGCTGCGCTATTTCAATGCCTGTGGGGCTGATCCTGAAGCCGGGCTTGGTGAAGCTCACCATCCGGAATCCCATTTGATTCCACTTGTCATCGCCGCCACTCTCGGCCAGCGCTCCAATGTGGAAGTTTACGGAACAGATTACCCGACCCCGGACGGCACGGCCATCCGCGATTACATTCACGTAGTGGATTTGGCCGAGGCGCACGTGAAGGCGCTACGCCACCTTCGGGACGGCGGTGAGAGCTGTGCGTTGAATCTGGGCACGGGCAGTGGGCATTCGGTGCGCGAGGTGATGGCTGCGGTAGCGCGCGCCAGCGGTCATCGCTCCGTTCCCTCCCGCGATGTTCCGCGGCGTGAAGGTGATCCAGCGTCTCTTGTTGCGGACGCTTCGCGGGCTCGCCGAGTCCTCGATTGGATTCCTCAACATTCAAGTATTGATGAGATCGTCGCTTCCGCTTGGAAATGGCACGCGGAAAAGCAGCGGTTGGAATCCAGAGATTAGGGTTTCGGGTGCCAAGCCCGCTGTCCGCTTCCGGACACTCCTTTCTCGAAATCGGACACCCTTTTGCCTTTTCCCTCTGTCAGGCCTGACTGCCAACCCTAATTGCCTCAACCGCTTATAGCTTGTCCACGCTGCGGAACCAAAGTTGCCCCAATTCAACTATCGGCTCTCAGAAATCAGATCTGAACAAGCCGCTTAACAGGCTGCGGAAAAACTCGACGCCGCCGCGAGTGTAGCGCCGGCATCTTGCCGGCCTCCGTTGAATTGAAGGGAGTTGCCGGCTGGAAGCCGGCGCTACGTCAACTCCCGAAAGACTTTTTCCGCAGCCTGTTAAGCCACCGGCGTTCGCCGATTGCTGGCTCCCGATCTCTGATTGCTGAGCACTGATTGCATTCGACGGAGAACGACTATGATTAAAACCAAAGCAATTCTTTCAGTATTTGTCCCGGCCTGCCTGGTACTGATTCTATGCTCGCCTGGGGCGGGCCTGGCTTGGTGGCACAAGCACGATCCTGGCGCGCAGAACATCACCGGATTCAACTATACAAAGGGTCCGGGATTTCCGAATTTCTTCTCGGAGCCTCATGTTCCTCCTGCCAAGCTGACGAACGCGCCTCTTCTCGATGAGCTCGTCCAAAACGGTAAGCTTATGCTCTCCATGCAGAACGCTATCGCGCTCTCGCTCGAAAATAACCTGGATATCGCGGTCGCGCGGTACAATCTGCCGCTGGCGCAGACGAACGTGTTACGGACAGAAGGTGGCGGCGCCGCGCGCTCAGTGGCGGGCGCGGCTGTCTCCAATGCCATTTTCGCCGGAGCATTGGGCGGAGGGCTCTCCAGCAGCAGCAGCAGCGGCGGTGGGGGTGGACTGACGGGCGGCGGAGTGCCGGGTGTCTCTTCATATGGTTGCTGTGATCCGTATTTCACAGTGGCGTACGGATGGGGAAACACCTTCACCCCCGAGAACTTTCAAATTGTCACAGGTGTCCCCATCGTTTCGCAGCACGCTGCGTACACCTACGCGGGTGTCGGCCAGGGTTTTCTCACCGGCACGAGCGTTTCCATCGGCGTTGAGGGCGTCAGCGATTCCTCCAGCGCGATCAACCAGCTCTACAATCCATCGATCAATTCCTATATGACGATCGGCGTCACTCAGAATCTGCTCAATGGGTTTGGTTACCGCGCCAACGCGGCCTTCATTCGCATCGCGCAGAACGAAGATAAGTACTCGGAGAGCGTATTCGAGCAGAGCGTAGACCAGACAGTAGATAACGTGATGACGCTTTATTACGATTTGCTTGCCGACCGCGAAGATATCCGTGTGGCTAAGGAAAGTCTCGGTTACGCCAACAAGCTCCTGGCTGACAATCAGACTGAACTGCACATCGGCGCTGCCGCTAAGCTCGACGTGGTGCAATCCGAGCAGGATGTAGCCACTCGACAGCAGGAGATCCTCACTGCAGAGAATCAATACTCGCAGGACGAGCAGTCGATGAAGGCTGCCATTTCAAAGACGTTCAACGCGCAATTGGCCGGAGTCGAAATCGTTCCCATGGACCGTCTTCCCGAGCCGCATCCTGGTGACATCCCTCCTCTGAAACAGGACATCTTGGAAGCCCTGAACAGCCGGCCGGAAATTCGGCAGGCGGAGCTGAATCTCCGCAGTCAGGTTTATACGATCAAATCAACGCGCAACGCTCTGCTGCCCTCGCTCAGTGCGTTTGCCACCTTCTCGCCTGACGGCTTGGGCCGAGGTGTGGGGACTGCGCTTAGCCAGCTCCTTAGGAACGAATATCCTGGGTACAGTTACGGATTCACCTTGAACGTCCCAATCCGCAACCGCGTCGCCCAGGCAGACGCCGCGCAAGCACTCATCGAACAACGGCAGGATGCTATGAAGCTCCAGCAGGCGCAAAACCAGGCTGTCTGGGATGTGAGCAAAGCCGTGAGCGCCGTCCACCAGGCACAAGGCCAGCTTGATGCTGCGCGCAAAGTTGTGGCCTTGGCGCGGGAGTCGCTATCAATGGAAGAGACGAAGTTCCGCGTGGGCCAGGCTCAGGCGTCGGAAGTGATTAACGCTCAGACTGCTTTGGCAACTGCTGAGGACAATGTAGTGAAAGGCCAGGCGGCTTATGCCAAGGCGCTCATCCAATTTCAGCAGGCTACGGGAACAATCCTCAAGAGGAACAACGTGATTCTTTCGGATGCCATAAGGGGCAAGGTTCCGAGAGTGCCGAATATTCCCGGAACGCCGTCAAATGCCGTGGGCGCGAATTGAAGCTTGCCTGGGCGAAAACAACCCCGATGTTGACAAGGAAAAGTCGGAACCTGCTTGGCATTCCACGGCCTTTAGCTTCAAGCTGCAAGTGGGTGACGTGGCTAGATGCCAAGATCCCAGGCGGGAAAGTCGCTGGCACAAGAGGAAATTTGGATTTATGGTTCCCATGTTTTCCACTTGATTAAGTGTTTGAGGATCGTGTAATCTCCAGTTCAGCATCACAGAACGCTCTCCCGGTGAAGGACGGAAAAACATGAAGAAAGCAATGGCCTTTCTGGCTGCGGTGCTGGTGGTCTGCGTATTGCTGGCGGGATCGAAGTTAAGCGCAGACACCATCGTGAATGGCGGGCTAACGAGTCCGCCTTGGGCGGTCGGGGCGACGGTGACCAACGGAAGCGCCTACGACGCCGCGGTGTCGGGGCAACCAACTCCATTTAACCAGTTCTATGGCAACATCAACGCCAGCGATTTCAGCGCAACATGGACCCTTAACTATACTCCTCCGGCAACGATAAGTGGCGCAACGATTTCCCTTGGTCTCATCTACTCACCGGCGAGCGCTGACACGGATCCCGTGGCATCGTTCACGCTCGATGGCGCCATCAATCTCACGAGTCTCCTGAACACGGAGATGAACTCCGTCCAGGCTCCTCCATTCGACGACGTGTACGAAGTTGAAACCATCACTATTCCCTCTGCAGACCTTGCCGATTTGGGTACGAGCCCGGTTACTTTTTCGCTTTCCTTGCAGGGACCTGGTCAAGGTAAGTTTGGTACTGGCCCGGATATGCAGGCGGCCATCGTCAATTCGACCCTGGATCTGAAAACCACGACCACGCCTCCGCCGCCGGCGACCCCTGAGCCCGCGACGTTCATTCTGTTTGGGGGTGGGTTGGCACTGGTGGGATTTCTAACGATGAGGCAGCATCTTCGAGCGAAGTGAACGCCGCTTCCATTTCCAAATATACGCCACGGTCCGCGACCATCCGGAAGCCGAGTCTTTCGTAGAGCTGCAGAGCGCGATTGTTTCGCTCCACGTGTAGCCTTACAGGAAGGCCGGCTTTTTCCCCCTCCACCAGTAGCGCGCGCAATAAACCTGTGCCGATGCCTTTGCCGCGATGCTCGGGCAAAAGGGCGATATCGAGCACTCGAATCTCGTCTTTGGCTCGGTTCACGTAGAGACGCCCGGCGGCCCGGTCATCCTCAAGAATGATGTCGAAGGAGGCGGTGGGATAATGCCTGCGGAAATGGGCTCGCTGCAAGCCGAACTGCATGGCGAGAAACTGCTGCTTTTGCTCAGGTGTCCACGGCGCGGTCGCCATTTCCGCCTCGCGTGTGCTCTCGTAAATCCGGCGTAAAAAGTCTTCGTCGCCAGGCTGTTCGGGGCGAAGACGGGTGCCAGGCATCCTCAGTTTCGAGACGGAAAGATCCCTTGGGTCGCAATGCAGAAATTGACGCAAAGGAACGGCTGCAAGTTGGGATGGGGGACGCTGCTGCCGGCCGGACCGATGGCATTCGCCGCCATGGTGCTATCCGTCGAGTTGCTGTACATATTGTACGAGGTATCGATGGCGGAAACTCCGGCCTTGGGACTGAGCTGAGTGGCTGCCTGGTTGCTGCAGGCAACCGAATGCGCATGGGATGGAATCTGAGCGACCGTAAGCGTCACGGATTCCGAGCCAGCCGACTGCCCCTGGGGGTTGCCCGAAGCAGAAAAATGCATGCCGGTGCGGCCGCGAAGGTCAGGCAGCGCGAACGTGGTGCGGCCGTCGCCGCCGTACGTGGTTCCGAGTAAAGAAAACAGGGCCTGATACTGGTTGATTTGCAGCAACTGTCCGTTGCACGGCATCCAGCCCACCGGGTTAAACCCGAAACCGAATAGCCGAATTTCTCCTATAAACGGTGAGGCCATAACCGCTTCTCCTTATGTCAGTTTCTTGACGGGTAAATGCCCTGGAGCGCGATGCAATAATTCAAAACCAGGTACGGTTGAAGATTCGAATGGGATTGTGCGCCGCCGGTCGTGCCGAGCGCCCCTGCCGCCATTTGAGCATTTGCGGAGCCGCTATAGACGCTCGTGCCGCCCGTCTCGGCCGCCCAGAAGTTCCCGCCCGGCGCCACTTGATTTCCATTCCCGCTGTTGCAGTTGGCAGGATGAGTGTGCGACGGCATCGTCTGAGTGGTGATGGTCTCCGCCGTTGTGCCGCCGGCAGAACCGGGGGCGCGTGGCGTTAACCCCGCTCCCGCCCCAGCGTCAACCACAACGTTTCCCTGCAGATTCGGCAATGCGAAATTCGTTCGGCCGTCGCCGCCAAAGGTGGTTCCGAGTATGGAAAACAGGGCCGCATTTTGCTGAATCGGGAGCAGTTGGCCGTTACAAAGCGCCCAACCCGTCGGCGCAAAGCTAAAAGCAAAAACGCGAATTTCACCGACAAAAGGCTCGCTCATAAATGTGAGTCCTCCGAATGCTGGTTATGCCCGAATTACGAGCGGGGCGGGAAGATACCGTTAAGCGCGATGATGTAATTAACGGCCAGGAACGGCTGCATGTTGTTGTGCGCCTGGCTCCCGCCGGTTTGTCCAAGAGCACTGGCAGCCATCGTGTTGCTATCCGAAGCATTGTTGTAAGCTTCCGTGTTATCGCCTCCGTCGGTGGACCAGTAGTTTCCGGAAGGGTTCGACTGGGTTCCGACGTTGGCCGTGGTAGCGCACTTGGCCGCGTGGGTGTGCGCAGGCAGATTTTGCACCGTGAGCGTTACGGTTTCCGATCCTCCCGCCTGCCCCAGGTTGTAATTACTCAGGCCCGGTCCTGTCCCCATGTTCACCGGCACTCGGCCGCGCAGATCAGGAAGAGCGAAAGTACGCACGCCGTCCCCGCCGTAAAACGTTCCGAGCAAGCTGAACAGTGCCTGATTCTGTGAAATGGGAAGCAGCGAGCCATCGCAAAATGCCCAATTCAGCGGCGCGAAGGTTCCTCCGAACATTCGAATCTCACCGACGTACGGGTCGCTCATAATTCCGCCCTCCGGCCTGGAATCTGGATTATTTTCTGGGAAACGCCTGGCTTTTGATTCAGGAGTTAACGCTCAAAAATACCGTTAATATTGCCGCGTGTCAACGTCGAATTAGGCCATGGGTGCGCGACATAGAAGTGGCGCTTTGAATGGTTTGGCTGCCAGAAGGCTTCTTCTTAATGTATAGTATACACTAAGACAAGGAGGTCTTATGGCCGAATCACTTCCAGCATTGGAGAAGGACCGCTCTATGGTCGTGCACCAGATCACCCAACTGGGCGACTTCCGTCCGGGCTCGGTTCGCGGGGTCATGGGGC
>JASHON010000085.1 GCA_030041095.1 Terriglobia bacterium | reverse complement strand
AACGGAACCTCTGAAAGCCGCGCCTTGTTCTTCTCAAACGGCGCGAGGCGCAGCCTCGAGCCCTGGAGTTTCTACATTTGTTGAGGAGTGTTGCCCGGGCACGGTGGGGCTCCGCCGCCTGACGTGCGGCCAGAGTTGAGGAAAGCTTTGCCTTTCCGTAGAGCTCTTACATTTCACACGCCGTTTCCCGGGGGCTCCGGCAACCGCTTCCGCACCCCTGTATCAGGGCATGACTTCAGTCATGCCGACTCGGGTCCGCCGACGGCCGGGCTTTACAGGTTGCGGAAAAACTCCCCTGAGAGCCCCAAATGGTGGTTGTCAAGATTCGTAAGTTATTGATTCTTCGTTCGAGCGGCCGCCATTTTTGGCCGATTTTGGCTCCGAAAAGCCGTTTTTCCGCAACCTGTTTAGCCCCTGCGGCTTTTCGCTCGGCCAGATAGCTGAACCCGTACGGTTACAGGTAGGCCGTGACATCAGCAGGGGCTAAAGCCCTCTTTCCTTCAGCATCTTTGCGGCATGACTGAAATCATGCCCTGTCTTGAAAATTGAGTAGGGGCGGGTTTGAAACCCGCCCCTACCCCAAACGCTTTCATCGCTTCGTGGGTGTCGCGAAGCGACATGAGCAACTGATACAGCGGTACGAAGCGGCAACCGCAGCTTTGCGGGTTCATCTCTCACAAGACCGGAGCAAGACATCAATGACTGTTGGCGCGGTGGATATCGGTGGAACAAAAATAGCGGCAGGCGTGGTGGATGAGCGAGGACGCCTGCTTTCCAGGATCGAGTCGCCCACAGAAAGAAACGACTACGCGCGGGGCTTAGCGTCTGTCATCGGGATGCTGAAGGAAACTGCGCGCAGCGCGGGGGCGGCGATCACAGGGATAGGAGTGGGTTCAACGGGCCCGGTGAATCCTTTCACGGGAGAGTTGGGCGAAATCGATTTTCTTCCGGGATGGCGAGGCAAGAATCTGGTGGAAGATTTGCACCGCGCCTTTCAGGTTAAAGTCGCTTTGGAAAACGATGCGGATGCCGCAGCCCTGGGAGAGGCGGCATGGGGGATTGGCAAAAGCAGGTCCCGGCTGGTTTACCTGACGATTGGGACCGGCATCGGCGGCAGCGTGATTCTGGATGGGTCGCTTTACCGGGGCGCTGACGGCGCGCATCCAGAGATAGGTCACCAGGTGATCGATGCAGCGGGACCGCCCTGTTCCTGCGGCTTCCGGGGTTGCTGGGAATCGCTTGCAAGTGGGCCAGCTATGGAGGCGTGGGCTAAAAGCCAGGCCCCGCAGGGTTCTGAGCATGGCGACGCTCTCACCGCCGAACGTATTTGTCAATTAGCGCAGCAAGGTGACGAACTGGCTTGCCGGGCCATCGAGCGAGAGGGCCAGTACCTCGGTCTCGGTATTGCGAATCTGATCACCTTGTTTTGCCCCGATGCCATTGTATTAAGCGGCGGCTTGATGAGAAGCGCCACGCTTTTTCTGGACCGCATTCGCTCCGTGATTCGGAGCGGCTGCCGGTTTGTGCCTTTTGAGAAGACAGACCTGGCATTGGCTTCCTTGGGGGAAAACGCCAACCTCATCGGCGCCGCCAGGGTGTGGCACCACCGGTACGGCACGGATTGCGAAAGCCCTTGACGCGACTGCCGGCGCGAACCATGAAGCGACACACCAATTCAGGAGTGGATGATGGGAATGCCCGAGGCAATAAAAGCAAAGTGGTTCTGGTACTCCATATTCTGCGTGCTTTGTTGGGGAGCGTGGGCCCTGGTTTCAAAACTTGGGACCGAGGGAATATCGGCCTCGGGCATGCAGTTTATCTTCGCGTTCGGATTCATTCCGGTGGCATTGATGGCAGTGATTGCCAGGCGCGCCCGGTTCGAGAGGAACCTCAAGGGCATTGGTTTCAGTGTCGGCAACGGTGTCCTGTCCGGCATAGGCGGCTTGGCTCTTTTTGCTGCCTACAGGAGCGGAGGAAATACGTCCGTGATCACGGTGGCTACGGCGCTCTATCCAGTCATCACGGTGGCGCTTGCACTTCTGGTTCTGTCTGAGCGGTTGACCCGGCTCCAGGCGGTCGGTTTGGTATTCGCCGCTCTCGCCATGATCATCCTGGCATCATAAAGGATCAACGATGCACAACTCCGCCTGGCTCTGGTTTGCTTTGATTGTTTTGCTTTCGTGGGGTATTGTCGGCCTGCTGCAGAAGCTTTCGACGAACTACCTCTCGGCGGAATGGGCGCTGGTTTGGCTTGCGGTAGGATTCTTCGTCTTAGAGCCGTGGCTTTATCCCGGCCATGTGCTCTTCAAATATTCGCTGCGAAGTTCCGGATGGGCTTTTTTGGGCGGAGTTCTGAACGCCCTGGGCGCCTGGGCCTTGCTTGCGGCGCTGAAGAGCGGCGGCAAGGCCTCGATTGTGGCACCGTTCACAGCGCTTTATCCGGTGGTTGTTGTATTCCTGGCGCCAACCATTCTCCACGAATCCATCAGCGCCCGGCAGGCGTTGGGCGTGGTTTGCGCCTTGATCGCGGTGGTGCTTCTGTCAACCGAAAGTTCCGAAAAGAGCTCCGCATAATCTTTTATCTATGGTTCGCCCGGGAATCGTTGTATTGTAGTGGCTCGTTGATCCATAAGAAATGAGGGAGAGGAAATGAACACTCAAAAGAAGGTGTGTTTGGTTGTGGTTCTTGCAGGGCTGCTAGCTTGTTGGGGGTGTTCCCATGGCGCGAGCCCAAGCGCAAACCCGTCCGACTCCGTTGCGCCGTTTTTGGGGCGGTGGGATTTGACGGTAAAAACGCCAGCCCGCAATTATCCTTCTTGGATCGAAGTGTCTGAGGCGCAAGGGCAGCCGAAGGCTTTAGTGGTGGGCTATGCGGGCAGTGTGACTCCGGCGGCCACGGCACAGGTGGAGAACGGGACGCTCGAGATCTCCATGGCCCAGAATCCGGTAGACTACGACGGTGGCTCGCAGTATACGGGAAAGCTGGTCAATGGCGAGCTGGTGGGGACAGAGACGGGCCCGAACGGAACTACGTTGCAATGGACGGGCCAGCGAGCTCCATCACTGAGCGGCCAGACGGTGACCCAATGGGGCAAGCCCATTCGGCTGTTCAATGGCAGGAGTCTTGCCGGATGGAAGTTTGCCGATCCGAGCAAGGGCGGTGTTTGGAAAGTCGAACATCATATTCTTGTGAAAGATGGAAGTGGGTCTGAACTGATCACCACGGCCAAATTCTGGAATTTCAAGTTGCACGTTGAGTTCAATGACGGACCCAAGTCCAATAGCGGTGTATTCCTGCGCGGCCGCTACGAGGTGCAGATTGAAACGGACTCGGCTGCGGCCCCAGCCAGCCAGCGTCAAGGGTCGGTCTACGGTTTTATTGCGCCCAACCCCGAGCAGCCACGCCGGGACAATGTTTGGCAGACTTACGACATCACCCTGGTGGGGCGGACGCTCACGGTGGTGCAGAATGGCGTCACCATCATCAACCAACAGGAGATTCCAGGGATCACCGGAGGCGCTTTGAATAGCGACGAGGGTTCGCCCGGCCCGATTTACCTTCAGGGCAGCGAGGCAGGACGGGTGGAATTTCGTAACGTTGTGATTACCCCCGGGGCGTAGCGGAGGCAAACCGATTCGCCATCTTGAGCTCGATCAAGCGACAGAGAGACGCAGCACCGTAAGAGGTCCGGCGCAGAGCCAAGAGCCAACCGTTATGGATCCTCTATGCTTTGCCGACGGACATGCTCAACACTGAGCATTACGCCGGAGCGCCGGATCTCTAACCGGGGTTAGAGCACAAGCGAAATCACAATCTGCGTTCCCGGGTATTGGGGATCGCAGAGATAATAGCCGCCGTTGACGTAAGTGATGTAGAAAAAACTTGTGTAGGCCCAACCGGGCGGCCAAGCTCCCGGGATCGAAAACCAGTACCCCCCGTAATAAAATCTTCGATGACCTCCAACCATTTCAAACCGGTTCATGTGAAACCGGTGGCCTGCGCCGAAATTGGCCCTGAAGCGGGCCGCCGGGATGCGGCCGTGGTATCCACCCGCTCGTCGCGCCGTCGCAGCCCGCGTCGGACGAGCCTGTCGTCCATGCTGCTGCGGAGCGCGGGCTACCCGAGCGTGGCCTGCCGGACGGGCGTTCCGAGCTTTCTGTTGAGGAGCGCGAGCCTGGTGCGCATGTCCCGCTTGCTTAGACTGCTTCTGCTGCTGCCCACGGTCCCGATTGCTTTGCTGGGCGTGAGCAGGGACAGTTACTCCCAAAGTCAAGAGCAACGCTACCGTGCCGATCAATGCGGCTGGTTTCATAAGTAGTTTCGCCTCGTTGAGGATTTTGGACGGGAAGGAAGCGACGTTAAGCTACCACCCCGCACGCGAGTATACTATGGAGCCTCTATTGTCATCAATAAGCCGTCAGAGCAAACGGATTTTGCACCGGTCACAGGCGCCGTCTCGCACTGAGTTGTTTTGGCCGGGCGAACCAGCCGCCAACTCTCCGCTCTTCGAAAACAAATACTGGGATTCTTCGCTTCGCTCTGCATGACAAACTGGCCTTTCCCCACAGCGTGTTTAGCCCCTGGTTGCACCGGCCAGCGGCTAAAGCCGTCGGAGTCTGCGACGCACTGCGGCATGACTGAAGTCATGCCCTGATACAGGGGTGCGGAGCGCCTGCCGGAGCAGCCGAGAAACGGCGTGTGAAATGTACGAACTCCCAGGGGCGAGGCTGCGCCTCACCCCTCGAGTCTCTACATTTTGGGATTGATCGAAGCGGCTTTGTAACAGGGCATGACTTCAGTCATGCCGACCCAGGTCCGCCGATGGCCGGGCTTTACAGGCTGCGGAAAAACGGTTTTTCGGAGCCAAAATCGGTCGAAAGTGGCGGTCGCTCGAACGGAGAATCAATAACTTACAAATCTTGAGGAGTGCCGCTGGGGGCTCTCGGAGGAGTTTTTCCGCAGCCTGTTTAGCCCCTGCGGCTTTTCGCCTTGCCAAGTAGCTGAAGCCGTACGGATATTCCTCGGGTGACTCGACCAGTCCCGCCTTCACCGGATTTTCCGCAATATACCTCCGATGCCGTGCAAAACTCTGCTGGTCTCGAACCCGCACCTCTGAGAAACCTCGCTGCCAGACTTCGCCCAAGTACCCCAACTCCTTCTTCAGCCGAAAGGAAAATCCGCCCTTGATGAATTGCACGGCCTTTTCAATCGTCATCTCCCCGCTCACCGTAATGAGCAAGTGCACGTGGTTAGGCATAATGACGAAATCATGCAATTGGAATTTCCGCGCCGCCACGTACGAGCGCAGCAGATCGATCATCAGCGTAGCGTTGCGCTCCGATTGCAACAGTGCCCGCCCCTCGCATGTCTTGGTCGAGACGAAGAACGTACGCGAAGAGTTCACGATATGGCTGGGGTTGGCATTACGGGTAGGCCCCGACATCCGCAGGGGCTAAAGCCCTCCTTCCTTCAGCATTTTTGCAGCATGACTAAAGTCATGCCCTGATACGCGGGCACCGAAGCGGCTGCCGGAGCGCCCGGGAAACGGCGTGTGGGAACTCCCGGGGGCGAGGCACAGCCTCGCCCTAAATAATTTCGATCACTGGCACTCTCGGAAAGGCAAGCCTTTCCGCACGTCACGCGGCGCAGCCGCACGGCACCCCGCTAACGGCTTGCGGCGCTCGCCACCTTTGCCGGCACCGCTCGCTGCAAGCGCAACCTCAGCCCGGAGCTTTCAATCAAGAAGCTGGCCTCCGCTTTTTGGCCGGAGGCAAGGTCCATGGCGACAACGCCCCAGGGCTCAGCGAACTGGTCATGAACTTGCCGGATCGCTTTGCTGAGCTGTTTGTTAAGGTCTCCCCTCAGCTTGTTGAGAGTATTGTTGTTGGGATCTGCAACCGGCTGGCTCTTGAGGTAATCGCGCACTGCCGAGAGCGGTTTCGCAACATTCGACATCGCGCTCGCCCACCAGGTTACGATGACGTAATCGCTGTAAATCAGTTTTGCAATCGTGTCAAACGCCCAGACGTCGCCGAGCCGGAGTTTCAAGATCGCCTCGACGTCCTGAAAGTCGCCCTTGCCGGTCATCTCTTTCCACAAATCGTCACTGCCCAAGGCATCTTGCCGTGCTTGCAAGATCTCGGGCGGCAAATCCGGAGGCGGTGTCCGTAGCGATGCGTCCCGGCCAACCTTCTGGTAATCACTGAACGACCGCGGCGTGTCGGCTTGGACGAAAAAGAGGCTGTCGAAGAGCGGATCGCCGATCTTGACTTCTACGTTAAAGGTGGTCTCGCCGAAGGGCGGGTGGCTCTGCGCCAGGGTCTGTTGCGCGGCAGAGGCGTCGAGCAGATTTAACGCTACAGCGACATCGAGGTAGGATTTCATCTGCCCCGGCCCTGGCTTTTCCTCCAGATCGAACGCCCAGCAGTTCGCCGTCACGCCCGGCGGTCCGTAGCCGGTCTTGCTCGCCATGTAGACAGAGGTTGCAAGGACGCCATCGGCCACAATGCTGCGTAACGCTTTGGCTTTGGCGAGATTATCGATACGATAGCCTACATCGCTGGCTTGGTTTGTATCAATCAGAGTCACGTCCTGGGTTTCGTCATCTGTCTTCCACTCGGTCTTCTGAATGTAATCCTGAACTGACCCGAAATTGAGAATGCCGAACAGGTTTACCTTGAATGCCCGCGAACGCTCTTGGGTGTCTGTGACGATGCTTCGAATGACGGTTACGCCGGCGAGCGTCCCTTGGCCCTCGATCCGGGACAAGTCCCCGTCGATGGCCTCGCTCACCGCCTGCCGGCCTTCCTGGTCCAAGGTTGCGAGGTTGATTCTATAGAGAAAGACGGTCCCGTCGTCGGCCGCAGCATCGAGTTGCTCCTGGAGAGAGACCTGCAGGCTCTTCTGGATGCCACCTTTGATGGCGCTGGCCATAGCGCTGATTTCGTCATCGCTGATGTTGAGATTCTTGAGATCCTTTTCGGATAGCTTCGCGTCGGGAAGCACGGCTTTGAGAAAGGGCGCGACCAGATCGGTATCCCCGATCCCGGCGGACACTCCGACCGAGCCGGTGACCGTCACTTCGAGCTTCGATCCTTTCGTCTTCGAGTAGCCGAGCAAGAAGTTTTGCCCATCCACCTTGGTCACTTGCACTTTGTAACCGCCCGTGATCGAAGGAGCGACACTCACCCCCAATTTGGGCGCTGCGCTGACGTTAATGACGGATCCCAGAACGCCCGTGGGCAGCGACGCCAATGGATTGGGAGCAATCGGCGCGTCGAACTCGATCGAGAACTTCAAGCTTCCGTTGCCCTGGACCGCAGCGACACTGAGAGGAGGCATCGAGGTGATGTGCTCAAGATCAAGTGGCACGAGGAAATTCTCGAGAGCTTTTTCGACCGAAGGGAGCAGCGGATCCGTGTGATTAACGGGCCGTGAGCTGGTCAGCGTGACGTCGGCTCCGCCGTCGAAGCCGAGCTTTACATCCCCGAGCTTATTCGTGAAGCCACTGTCAACGCTGGCTTTGACCGAGGCTGACAGGTAGTCCAGGGAGGCCGCGGGAAGGCCCGGAGCGTCATCATAAAGCTCTTTGTCGAACAGAGTGCTGGCCTTCGTCAGCGACATCGATCCTTGTGTTCCTGCGCCAATTTCGAGCTCCTTCTCATTGTTTCCGAGCGGGACGGATTGCTTGAAAGTAATGTTCACCAACGCGTTATTCAAATCCTGGACCTGAGCCGCGTTTCCATCGGTCTTCTTAGACAGGTCCGTCGCGACCTGCATGGGAACGGCCATCGACCCTTGGTCCAGAACGTATTTTCCGAACAGCGATATTGGGTCTGGACTGATCGTTTCGTCGAGAGTTGCGTTGTCACTTAGCTGGATGGTGGCCATGTGTTTTCGTCCTTTCCTGCTTCAGTTTCCCAGCCTTTTCCCTCAACGCACTTGAGCCAAGCCTCGGCAGTGACCCGGCATTCCGAAACGCGTTCCTAAGCCACGTGAACGGATCATCCGGCCAGCCTGAATACGAGGAACTTGGGAACGTGCAAAAGAGGAATGCTTCACCAGCGGCTGCGGTGAATCGGGAGTGGGGAAATAAAGGCGGCCTTTGAAATTCATGGGCCTCCCCGGGCTTTCCTAACTATACATCGTTTCCGGCGCAGTTCCTTCAGCCTGCTCCGCTCAGCCCCGGCTCGAATCGAGCGATTTACTGGCTGCTGAAGAGGTCCGCCTTGACCGCCTTGCGAAAGGCGATGCGGCTGTTTTCCCGGGTGTAGAACATGTGCCCGCCGGGGAACTCATGGATCGTGATGCGGTCGCGCAGCGCATCGGGCATCTGGTTGACGCTCAGAACCGATCCCATGAATGGACAGGAAAGATCGTTCCATCCGTGACCGATGAACACCTTGAGGTCAGGATCGGCGGCGACCGCTTGGCGAAGCTCCGTGACCGAGCCGGTAAGCATGTTCATATCACGGCTCCATTCCCTCCCCACGATAAATGAAAGCGTGTAGTAGGGCGCATCCGTCTTCCAGCCGACGACGTTGGTGACGAAGTTGACCATACCCTCCGTGGTGGGCGCTACGATCGAGGCAAGAATGGGATCGCTGGCGCGCCGCTCGGGCGACCAGGGAAACGGGTCAAGCATGGTTACATTCGAGTCGTAGACAGAGCCGATCTTGCCTTGCTCGCGCCGGACTTCGCGCAGATAGGAAAAAGTCTGGAGCCGGCCACCGCATTCCTTGACGTAGGTTGGATCGAGGCCGGTCATCTGCGTGACCTTTTGGATCATGGCCTGCTCCAAAGCGGGATTGGAGTTTCCTGCGATGAGCGCGGTGGCGTAAGGGCCTTCATCGTAGGCGATCACCGGTTGCATGGCTTGTGCTGTCAGCTTGCCCTCGCGCTCAAGATGCGCGGCGACGATAGGCGGCAGCGTAATCATCCAGGGGATGGGAGAATAGATGTAGCCGTTACGCTCGTCCGCGGGATTGAGGTAAGGCGAAACCAGAATGAGGCCATTGATTCCGACGCCGAGCTGCGACTGCAGATAATAGGTGAGACGGGGGCCGCGGAAGCCGCCGTAGCTCTCGCCGATGATATATTTGGGCGAGGTCATGCGGCCATTCTGAACGAGCCACTTGTAGATAACGGTAGAGAGGTAATGAATGTCAGGAACGGTGCTGTAGAACAGCTTCTTTGTCTCTGGCATCGAGACCAGCGAACGGCTGAAACCGGTGCCGATGGGGTCGATGAAGACCAGATCGGTGAAGTCCAACCAGGTGCCCTGGTTGTCGCTCATGACGATGGGACCGGAGGCGCTGTCGCCTCTGTTGCCCATGCCGTCGAGATGCTTGGGGCCGATGGCGCCGAAATTGAGGAATACCGACGATGCGCCCGGGCCGCCGTTGACGGCAAAGGTGACCGGGCGATCCTTCCCGGGAACGATGTAGCTGGTGCACACGACCTTGCCGGCGATCTTGCCGTCTGAGTCGCGTACGTTGATGGTGCCGACGGTGACCTTATAGTTCAGCGTCTGGCCGTCGAGCACCGTGGATTGCTCGATGCTCTTGTTGGGCGGCAGTGGCGGCAGTTCGCTCTTCACAGGCCCTTTCTTCAAAGCATGGGCAGCCTGTTCGGGAGGGTTGACCTGATTGGCGGCCTGGCTGCGGCCGTGATATTGCGCGAACGCCGGAGAGACAGCGCAGGAAATTGCTAAGAAAAGAATGCCGCAGCCAATGGAAGACCACTCGTCGGTAGAAGGAATTGTAATTTTCATGCGGATAACAATACAAGAGGTCCGCGATGAAGTAAAGCCGGGAATGTTGCCGCGAGTTGCTACATTTTGGGATTGATCGAAGCCGCTTCGTGTCAGCGCATGACTTTAGCCGTGCCGCAAAGATGCGGAAAGAAAAGGGGCTTTAGCCCCTGCTGATGTCAGGGCCTACACGTAATTGGCCAAGCCAAAAGCCGCGGGGGCTAAAGCCCGGCTATCGGCGAACCGCAGGCGGCATGACTGAAGTCATGCCCTGATACGGGGGTACGAAGCGGTTGCTGGAGCGCCCGGGAAACGGCGTGTGAAATGTGGAAACCGCTGGGGCGAGGCGCAGCCTCGCCCTGGAAAATTAGGTCCCTGGCGCTCTCGGAAAGGCAAGCCTTTCCGCACGTCCGGCGGCGGAGCCGCATCAAGCGCCATGCGACCGAGTCAACCGGCCTTGCAGCATGCTGAAAAGCGCGCTCAACGTCTGTCATTCTGAGCGTAGCGAAGAATCCCGGCATTCGTTTCCGAAGAGTTGCAGAGATGCTTCGCTTCGCTCAGCATGACAGACTGGCGTTCTTCTGCAGCCTGTTTAGCCCCTGGTTGTGCCGGCCAGCGGCTAAAGCCGTTGGAGTCTGCGACGCGCTGCGGCAT
>JASHON010000084.1 GCA_030041095.1 Terriglobia bacterium | reverse complement strand
GAGTCTCAAGGATTGTGGCGCTTACAGAATGGCAAACTTGCGGTCTACACCACTAAGAACGGACTGCCCAGCGATGAGGTCGATGCCGTCGTTGAAGACGCCGCCGGTAATGTCTGGGCGGGCACGGGTAAAGGATTGGCAAGATCGCGAAGTGCGGATTCGCCGAGTTTTCAAATTGTTCCGGGATTCAAAGGTGTCAGCGTGAACTGTCTTTTTGCCGGGCCGGAGGGTGCAATTTGGGTGGGCACGCTGGAGGCGGGTTTGAAGCGCTGGAAAGACGGAAAAGTAACCACCTACCTTCGCCGGAATGGGCTGTTCGATAACACCGTCTGGGGCATCGCCGCAGGCCCCTACGGACATCTGTGGCTCGATTCTGACCACGGCGTGGCGCGCGTCAGCCTCAAGGACCTGGACGCTTTCGCGGCAGGCAAGACAACGCGGATTCAGTCGCTCCAATTTGGAACCGCCGACGGGCTGAAAACTCCCGAGTTCATCGGGGGCGTTGAGCCTGCCGCGTGGACGACGCGGTCCGGAAAGATCCTTCTGCCAAGCCCCGCCGGACTTGTGGTGGTCGATCCAGCACGCATCCATCCGGACCTGACCCCTCCCCCCACCATCATCAAAGCGGTTGAGGTCGGCGGCAAGGTGTATGACTCGCACTCTAAGATCGTAGCTCCGGCAGGCTCCGGTTCGCTCGTGTTCAGCTACACGGCCATCGACTTCCGCGCGCCTAGCAAACTCATCTTCAAATATCGGCTCCAAGGTTTCGACCGAGGGTGGACGAGCGCCGGAAGGCGACGGACCGCCTACTACACAAACATTCCACCGGGAACGTACAAGTTCCGCGTGATGGCCGCCAATCGGGATGGCGTCTGGAACACCGCGGGATCTGAGATTCAGATTACGCTCACGCCGCATTTCTACCAGACCACTTTCTTCTACGTCCTGTTGATTCTTGCCGCCGGCCTTGTCGCGTTCGGCCTGCACCGGCTGCGCGTGCGATCTCTTCGCAAGCAGCGCGAAAGGCTCGCACGGCTGGTGGACGAGCGCACGCAGCAATTACAGGACGACATCGCCAAGCGCAAGCAGGTAGAGTCGGAGCTCCGGGCCGCGAAAGAAGCGGCTGAAACAGCGAGCCGGACCAAGAGCCAGTTCCTCGCCAACATGAGCCACGAGATTCGGACGCCCATGAACGGAATTCTGGGGATGACCAATCTTGCGCTCGGAACCGATCTCTCAGCCGAGCAAAGAGAATACCTGGAGCTCGTGAAGGCGTCTGCGGATTCGCTGCTGACGGTTATCAACGACGTTCTGGACTTTTCGAAGATTGAGGCCGGCAGGCTTGACCTGGACGAGACGCCGTTCGATCTCTACGCCCTGCTCGAGAAAACGATCAAGCCTTTCGCGGTCCGTGCTCTTGAAAAAGGACTGGAGCTGCTTCTTGACGTACGGCCGGCAACGCCCCGGCTCGTAACGGGAGATCCTGTCCGGCTTCGCCAGATTCTGGTGAATTTGCTGGGGAATGCCGTGAAGTTCACCGAGCGCGGTGAGGTGGAGTTGACCGTCTCGCCCGACCCGGAAGGCGGCGGGGAGGGCATGGTCCGGTTTGACGTCCGCGATTCAGGTATCGGCGTCCCCAAGGACAAGCAGGCTGCGATTTTTGAGGCGTTTTCGCAAGCGGACCCCTCAACCACTCGCCGGTTTGGCGGAACTGGGCTGGGCCTGACCATCAGCTCGCGTTTGGCTGCCATGATGGGTGGAAAGATTTCCGTGGAAAGCGATGACGGCCAAGGCAGCACCTTTCACCTTACAGCTCGGCTGCCCGTACCTTTGGATTCCGTTGACGAGCCTGAAGATTCGCGGCTCGTGGCGTTGCCCGTTCTGATTGTGGACGACAACGCTTCCAGCCGCCGCATTCTGGGCGCGTCAGTGGAACAATGGGGCATGAGACCCACGCTTGCGTCGAGCGCAGTCTTCGCTTTGGCTTGCCTGGGCGAATCCTTGGAAAACGGAAGGCTTTATCCGCTCGTCCTCATTGATTCTGCCATGCCGGAGATGGATGGCCTCTCGCTTGCCGAAAGAATTCGTTCGAACTCCCGCTTCGAGGCCGTCAAGATTGTTATGCTCGTCTCCCCTGGCCAGACTCCAGAAACGGAGCATTGCGGCGCGCTGAACGTTTCGGCGTGCATCATCAAACCTGCTGGTCCCGTTGAATTGAAAGATGCGATCCTTGAGGCAATGGCGAGCCGGTTCTCCGAGGCTGACACGCCAACGCCCCTGTCGCTCGACCACGCAAACGGGCGCCAATCGCACTTGCGCATCCTCCTGGCCGAAGACAATACGGTCAACCAAACACTCGCCTGTCGCCTGCTTGAAAAGTGGGGCCACACGGTGTCCATTGCGCGGAACGGACGCGAGGCGGTGGAGCTGCTCGCGCGCCCGTCCCGCGAAAACTTCGACGTGGTTTTGATGGACGTTCAGATGCCGGAAATGGATGGCTTCGACGCTACGACGACCATCCGCCGCACGGAGAACGGAACGGGCACGCACGTGCCCATTATTGCGATGACCGCCCACGCCATGAAAGGCGATCGCGAGCGCTGTCTGGACTCGGGCATGGACGGTTACGTTTCCAAGCCCATTAATGCCGCCGAACTCCTTCGTTGCATCGAATCGCTCGCGCCTGACTTCGCTGAAGACCAAGAGTGCAGCACTGAACCGAATCCTGTAGGAACGGCCGGTTAGTGGGCGGAGGTGAGCGCCGCGTGCGCCGCTTTGCTCTTCGCACGGTGGGCAGGCGTCGCCGAAATCGCGCCGTCCCAAGCCACGTGCGGCAGAATCGATGCTTTCCGAATTCGGTGCGCGTTCTCCTGAATGCGTGCCAGCATGCTCTCGATCAGGACGTCGGAGAGGAGGTGCGGCGTGAGGCCGAGAGCGTTCAGCTTGTCGTGGCGCGGATTGTAGTAGTGATCTTCAGCCTCGACCCGTGGATTCTTCAACCGCTGGATCTCCACCGCCAACCCCAGCTTCTTTCCCTGTTGCTGCACCAGCTTCGCAAGATCGCGAAGGCTGAATGTCTCCGTCAACTGGTTGAAGACCCTATACTCGCCTGCCTCCGGCGCATTCAGCACGGCCAACTCAACGCACCGCAGTGTGTCCCGGATATCCAGGAAACCCCGCTGCTGCGTCCCTTTTCCATAGAGCGTCAAAGGAATGCCCACCACCGCTTGCACGCAAAAGCGGTTTAGCGCCGTTCCGAAAACCTCGTCGTAATGGAAGCTGGTCGCGAGGCCGGGGTGAAGCGCTGTTTCTTCCGTTTCGACGCCGTAAACCACTCCCTGGTTCAAATCGGTCGAACGCAACTTCCAGACGCGGCAGGCAAACAGGATGTTGTGGCTGTCGTGTACTTTGGAGAGGTGGTAGAACGATCCGGGCTGCTTTGGATAAGGAAGCACGTCTTTTCGTCCGTTATGCTCGATCTCGATGAACCCTTCTTCAATATCAATATTCGGCGTGCCGTATTCACCCATCGTGCCGAGCTTCACCAGATGGCAGTCCGGTGCGTGCCGCCGCAGCGCCCAAAGAACGTTCAGCGTTCCGGTCACGTTGTTCACCTGCGTCAAGACGGCGCGCTTCTGGTCCATCATCGAAAACGGAGCCGACGGCTGCTCGCCGTAATGCACGATGGCCTCGGGCTGGAAGTCCTGAATCAGCGTTGAAACAGCCTCATAATCGCAAAGATCCGCAATGGATACGCCCATCTCCAGTCCCGTCATACGTCGCCAGAGTTTCACTCTTTCCTTGAGCGATGAGATCGGGATGAGTGGCTCGACACCAAGCTCCTGCTCCCAATGCCTCTTGGCGAGACTGTCTGCAACCCACACTTCGTGGCCGCGCCGCGAAAAACACATGGCGGTGGGCCAGCCGAGGTATCCGTCACCGCCCAGAATCAGAATTCGCATCGAACTCCTTCCTCATCACTTACATTCAGCATACCGTATATGTTCGGTTCTGAGGCGAGAACCAGAATATGGTTCGCTTCGGGGAACTGGAAGGCGTTATGGGCCCCGGCGCCGGAAGACGCCGACGGTATCGTTCTTTATACATCGTGGCGCACGCGCAAGGCAAGCGAGACAGGAAAATGATTCCAACTGCTACCCTCAAGACCACTGGCAAAACTGCTGTTAGGACTGTTTTCATCCTCATAACTACATATTTAACCCTATTGATTTCTTGTGCATTTGGTTTATAATGGTTACTATGGAGGTTAGAGCCTGACCGAAGCGAGGGGGACGGCTGAGTATTACTAAGTCGTCCCCTTTTAACTGCTTGGATCATGGCCGGAGCTAAGTCCCTACCCCGGCGCGCATCCCCGCTGATCAATCCCCAGTTAATCTCACAACCGGGTGTTCACTTTTCAAGCAGTATCGTCTGCGTGGGATAAGGCATTTGGATATTCTCCCCGGCAAGGCGATCGATAATTCGCTTGCGCAGTTCGCTCTGCACGGCATACTGGTCCACAAAGCGGCGGACTTGAACGCTCAGGGTGAAGTCGAGCGTGAATGCTCCAAAGCCGGGATTCAAGCCCGCCGAAGGTTCGGGCGAGGCAAGCAGACCTTCCAATCCATTCGCTGCGGCCTGGCGAGCGACGTCCACCAGAAGCCGCTCAATTTTTCTAGGGTCTGATCCATAGGCGACACTGACGGGGATCGATACAGACATCCGTTCTTCTGGCTTCGAGTAATTGGTGATGACGGCCTTGGACAAATTGGAATTCGGAATGTAAACGATGTTATTGGAGAGCGTCCGCAAGGAAGTGGCTCTCCATCCGATATTCACCACGAAACCTTCCTGGCCTGAATCCAGTTTAACGTAGTCTCCCGGCGCTACCGGCTGATCCGCCATAATGTATAAGCCCGCAAACGCGTTGCTCAGCGTTTCCTGCAAGCCGAGTGCGATTGCGACACTCCCTACGCCGAGAGTGGTCCATAAGGCGACCAGATGAATGCCCAGGTTTTCCAGAATGATGATCGAGGCCAGAATCACGAAGACCAGGCGGATGACGAAGGCGGCAGGCTGCGTCACGCGATTGAGCGCCGGCTCGCGGACTGAAACGCGCCGCATAAAGCCAATTAAAGCCTTTGCGAGCAAGTAGAAGACCAACACCACCGCCAGGCTGAAAATCAGGTCTCCTCCTATGGCCCGGTCGCGCGGGGGCAGGGGCACAGCCTGGAGAACCGCCCTCGCGGCAACCAGCACCGCGATGGGCATGGGCAAGCTTTCGACCAGTCCCAGCGCCAGCTCACCCCAACCTGTTTTCGTGTGGATGCGAAACCGATGAATGACCCGGCGCACAACGTAGCCGAGTCCCAGGGCGGCGAGAAGAACTGCCGGAATCGATAGCAGAAGCAACCAGTGTCTGGATACCGAAAAGATAATCCGGTTTAGCGTGACGTGGCCGGGATGGCCGCTCGCGCGAGGGCGCATGTTCTGGTTTTCTCCTTTTCTGCGCGGAAGTGGAAGCATACCGCGAGCGTCTCGGAGGCGCAACTAAGCGGGATCATTCGGGTGCGCGACATAGAAGTGGCGCTTTGAATGGTTTGGCTGCCAGAAGGCTTCTTCTTAATGTATAGTATACACTAAGACAAGGAGGTCTTATGGCCGAATCACTTCCAGCATTGGAGAAGGACCGCTCTATGGTCGTGCACCAGATCACCCAACTGGGCGACTTCCGTCCGGGCTCGGTTCGCGGGGTCATGGGG